>DAOVOB010000176.1 GCA_030629925.1 Fidelibacterota bacterium | reverse complement strand
AAGATAGTAATGCTGATATTTCAGTGATCACTATGGGGCCACATCAAGCGGAAGCTGTTCTCAAGGAAGCATACATGATGGGGGCAGATAAAGCTTGTCTGTTGACCGATCGAAAATTTGCAGGTGCCGATGTTTTGGCAACTGCCTATGCTTTATCTCAGGGCATCACTCAAATGGGTAAATATGATCTGATCATCTGCGGTAAAATGACGACAGATGGTGATACGGCTCAGGTTGGACCGGAAATTGCAGAATATCTTAGCATTCCTCATGTTGCCAATGTTCGTAAAATTTATGAAGTCAGTGATAAATCAGTTATTGTTGAAATGAATATGGACGAATCGGTGGAAATTCAGGAAGTCCTTCTCCCCTGCCTTATTACTGTAGAAAAAGATATCTGTCAACCCAGACTACCTTCCTTTAAATTAAAAATGAAAACTGCAGATCGACCTATTCCCCGGATCACTTTCGATGATCTTGAAGATAAAAATGTCATGCATTATGGCTTAGATGGCTCACCTACACAGGTTTTGAAAATATTTCCACCCCCTGTTAATACCACCAATGAAAAATGGGAAGGTGATGGTGAAGAATTGAGTAAAAAACTCGCCGATAAATTACACGAACTTAAATACGTATAGGTAATAGATCATTATGGCAAAAATTATTGTACATCAAAACAAGATTGAAAATCGCAAAGCTGTTATCGAGGTTTGTCCCTTTGATGCACTTGAATTTGAATCAAATAATGAATTGATCCTGAATGCCGCATGTAAAATGTGTAAAATATGTGTTAAACGTCTTCCGGAGATATTTGAATATGTTGAAGATGTTGCTCCAAGTGTCAATAAAGACGAATGGCGCGGCGTGACAGTCTATATTGATCATATCGAAGGTGATATTCATCCTGTAAGTTTTGAATTGATCGGAAAAGCCAGAAAAATGGCTGATAAAATCGGACATCCGGTTCAATGTCTGCTTATGGGTAGCAATATTTCTAAAATTGCAGAGCAGGTTCTTCACTACGGAGCTGATGAAGTCTTTATTTACGACAAGCCTCAACTGCATGATTTCCGTATTGAACCTTATACTGCTGTCTTTGAAGATTATATAAATAAAAATAAGCCTACGATCGTATTGGTAGGCGCTACAACGGTAGGTCGTTCACTGGCTCCTCGTGTAGCAGCCCGTTTTAAAACAGGGCTAACGGCTGATTGTACGATTTTGGATGTACAGGAAAATACGGACCTTGACCAGATCCGTCCTGCATTTGGTGGAAATATCATGGCGCATATTCATACACCGAATCACCGCCCGCAATTTGCAACGGTACGGTACAAAATATTTGATGCGCCTGAAAAAACAATAGAAAAAAGCGGCAAACTGACCCTTTGTGATATTGCAGATGAAAAACTTGCTTCAAAGATCAAAGTAATTGAGATCAAGAAGAAAGAAAAAGTCAAAAGCATTGAAGATGCGGATGTTATCGTTGTTGCCGGCCACGCTTTCAAAAAAGAAGAAGATCTGAAAATGATCTACGATCTGGCTGATGAGCTGGGTGCCATGGTTGCTACTACGCGTCCTCTGATCGAAGCGGGATGGATGGATGCCCGTTTACAGATCGGACTCAGCGGTCGTACGGTAAAACCGAAATTGATCATTACCTGCGGAGTTTCCGGTGCTATTCAGTTTGTTGCCGGTATGAACAATTCAGACATGATCATTGCTATCAACTCCGACCCGAAAGCACAGATCTTTGATGTAGCGCATTATGCCATCGTTGGAGATATTTATGAGATCATGCCTGGCTTAATAGCCCGGATCAAAGAAATGAAAAAAGAACAATAGGAATATATATGGATTATTCACCCGTAACTCAGTTGGATATCGATCGTTTGATCGAGATATGCGGTACAGATAACGTCTTGACCGGTGAAGCTATTCACGAGGATTACAGCCGCGACGAATTGGCGGGGATCCGCCAATACCCCGAGGTGGTTGTTTTACCTGAGAATAAAGAGCAAGTTGTTGAAATAGTAAAGTATGCAAATGAGAAACATATTGCTATCACACCACGGGGCCAGGGTACCGGGCTGGTCGGCGCGGCAATAGCTATCCATAAAGGTATTATGCTTTCAACAGAACATATGAACCGGATACTTGAATTGGATGAAGCGAATCTCACTTTGACCGTAGAACCGGGTGTCCTGTTAATGGAAATATCCAAATATGTAGAAGAGAATGATCTTTTATATGCACCGGATCCCGGTGAAAAATCCGCATCTATTGGTGGAAATATAGCAACCAATGCCGGCGGTATGCGCGCGGTGAAATACGGTGTAACCCGGGATTATATTCGTGAACTTGAGGTTGTACTGGCGAGTGGCGAAATTATCACTGTCGGCGGTAAGATCGTTAAAGATAGCTCAGGCTATAGCCTCAAAGACCTGATGATCGGTTCTGAAGGAACATTGGGAGTTATTACGAAAGCCGTATTGAAGCTTCTACCTCTCCCTAAAGTCGCAATTTCCCTGCTTGTCCCCTTCCCTGATATTGAAACGGCGATCACAGCCGTCCCGACTATCATTAAATCCAAAGCTATCCCAACAGCCATTGAATACATGGAACGTAATGTTATCCTTGCCGCTGAAAATTATCTCGGCAAGAAATTCCCGGATAACTCCGCAGATGCATATATTTTATTGACCTTTGACGGCAATTCAAAAGCAGAAGTTGAAAAGATCTATGAACAAGTCGCTCATGTCTGCCTGGACGCCGGCGCCATGGATGTCTTTATTTCCGATACGGATGAACGCAACGAATCTATTTGGTCAGCTCGCGGTGCCTTCCTTGAAGCCATCAAAGCTTCCACCACCGAAATGGACGAATGTGATGTTGTAGTCCCAAGAAACTTTGTTGCTGACTTTATCAATTTCACCAAAGTCGTTGAAAAACAGCTGGATATAAGGATCGCCTCTTTCGGTCATGCCGGTGATGGAAATTTACATGTCTATGTATTGAAAGATGATCTGCCTGATGAAGTATTTGCAAAGAAACTCAGTGAAGCATTTGACCTGCTTTATGCCAAAGGTGCCGAGCTCGGTGGCCACGTCTCCGGTGAACACGGCATTGGTTTTGCAAAAATACCCTATCTTGAAAAGATGGCGGGCCCGGTCTATATGAGTTTATTGCGCGGTATCAAGAAGACCTTTGATCCAAACCTTATTTTAAATCCTGGTAAGGTGTGCTAAATTGTAAGTACAAGGGCAAAAGGCAAAAGTACAAAGTTAAGTAAAAAGTAAAAAGTGGGGCGACGAAATGAATGATCTTTCAAAGAGGTTGTTTAAGTTTTCTGTTAGGGTATTAAAATTGACAAAACAATTTCCAAATATACCTGAATTTAAAGTAATCAGATATCAATTATCAAAAAGCGCATCTTCTTCCGGTGCTAACTATGAAGAAGCGCAAGCTGCAACATCAAGAGCAGATTTTCATCATAAGGTAAAGATATCTTTGCGTGAAGTTCGTGAAGCTAACTTTTGGTTAAGACAATTAAAAGAGATAATTGATGACGAACTTGACCTTAAAGAAATAAGATCATTGATCAAAGAATCTACAGAACTCAAAAACATCCTTGGCACAATTGCTTTAAAAACAAAAAGTTAAGCACAACATATTACTTTGTACTTAACTTTGCTTACTAGTTACCTTCTATTTGTAACTTATTACTTAACTTTTGCCTTTATACTTTTGCCTTT
>DAOVOB010000150.1 GCA_030629925.1 Fidelibacterota bacterium | reverse complement strand
ATTTGTATAAGAAACGATGTGTCTAAGGAAGAAGTTGATGAGTTGAAGGGTTGAAGAGTTGAAAAGTTGAAAGGTTGAAGGGTTGAAAAATGGATACCCAACAATTCACGTCTTACGTCTCACGCCTGCCGGCCGTAGCCTTGGCAAAGGCTGGTCTTACTATTTACAAATCTTTTCGTCGTCACATCTGGGAAGATCATATTTTAGGGGTTCGCAAGGTAAAAGATCTTTATATACGTTCGAAACATAGTTATCCAGCCAATCATAATATTCTAATATAGACTTATCGGTAGGATTAGCACGAATCTCTTCTACTTTCTCTAATATCTTTATTTCCTTGTCCATCAATATCTGATAATATCCGGTATTTTTACGATTTTTCAACTTCGCAACATCAATATAATTTTCCTTGTCATCGTATAGAACGGGGAACAATTCATTTTTTAGTTTTAAAGATGCAGTGGATAAAAATGGTGCCTCTGTAGTTTCTGTTGTGATCACTTCGGGTAGTTCTGCTCCGCTCGAGAAGAAAACCGGTGTTGCCATTGCCGTCAGGGGAAAACCCATTATCGGCCATAAAATTGTATTTTTGGGGTCTTCTCCCGGCAAAACACCTTGCACGATCAAAACAGAAGCACTCCAATAGCGAACTATATAGTCTTGGAATGCTACCAGTGTTTCATCTTCAAAAACCTTGGGGAGTTTCATATTTCCAATATCCGTGCTTAAAGCACCATGGTTCATATTACGGGTTGCCTCTTTTAAAATAAATTCCACACTGAGCTTTTCCTGTGCTTCAAAAAGCTTATTTGTGGCATCATAACGAATATAACCTTGTCCCTTATCCCCTTTTCCGCTTACAGAGAAATTAGTACGGACAATAAATCCTTTGGGCGCAACAACAGGATCATTCACATCAAATTTTGTGTAATTATAATATCCGGTTTCGTAGTAAGCTGCATTTCCCTCGGCATCAAGCACACCAAAATTGGCATCTATTCCCCATTTACCCGAAGAATTGCGCAGAAGTTCTTCAAAATCATTCATATCCGCACAGCTTTCTAGTGCCAAACGCATAAATAGTCCTTCCTGATCAGGCTCAACATCACAGGTCACGCCTTCGTTGATGTTATAGGAAGCAGTATTCATTATGGCAAAACCTTTTTCATTCAGACCCATCCAAATGTCTTTATTCATTGGATCCTTCACATTGGCTATCCCCATAAAATCGTAGCCTTTCTCCGAAATAAAGACCAACTTGTTCTCAAGCGATCCTGTATCGCGGTGTTTCCAGAGTATGGGACGGCCATCAACTGTCGCCGAACCGCTGATAATTGCCGACGTACAAGCAAATGCTATTGAAAATAAAGCTAAAATAACTAAACTTATTTTTTTCATCCAAAGACCTTTCGTTTGATCTCTATAGCGTTAACGGGGCACACTTCATGGCAGCAATAACAGCGAATGCAATTGGGATCGTGTATATGAATTTTACCGTCTTTGATCTCCAAAGCTTCCGCTTTACAGATCTGAATACATTTTTCACAAAGGATACATTTATCATGATCAAAGATCGGCCTGCGATCAAATCGCCGACGCATCCTTTCATATCGAACACCCATATAGATAAGATTATATCGTCGATCAATAGGAATACGCTTAAAATTCTTCACTTTGAATTCCTTGATCGAGCCACCTTCTACAATAATATCGTTAATATCTTTAACCTGGATACCATTTTTAACAGCATACGCCAGCATGGGGATATCCATAGGATTATAAGCAACTGTTTGTGATGCCACAATATCCAATGCTATAAGATTACATGAGCCAAGTATCAATCCAATATGTTTTGGCTGTCCGTTTTGAGGCCCCGCACCCTCCATACCGATAATGGCATCCATAATGGCAAATGTGGGTTTAATTGCCTCCATCACATCCACTATCATAGCTGAAAAATCATTACGGTTGGGGTATTTTGCATGTAATAGAGCTTTTGAAAGCCCGGGTATCAGTCCAAAGAGATTCTTTGTTGCACCGGTAAAGTATGCCAATTCATGTGTCTTTAATTTCGGTAATGAGACCACCATATCCACTTCATCAAGGATCCTGGCAAATTTAAATCCCTTCCTGTAAATTGGATCTTCGGTAAAATCAACCCATTCTACACCCAGTTCTTCGCACACCGGACCAATACCACAGATCTTTGCCTTAAAACCGGAAGCATGTAAAGCGGGAGAATCACCTGCGAGGACCGTAGCACCCCGAGATTGAAAGTATTGAGCACATGCCCGGAAAACTTCCGGATGGGTTGTCACCGCTCTTTCAGGTGCCAAATCAGCTAATATATTAGGCTTAAGCAGGACTTTTTTTCCCTTTGGGTCAGGACCACCTGCAGCCACATATATTTCTTCAACAGCTTTAAGTATATCTCCGCTATAATATTTTTGAACTTTGCGAACAGATACAACTGTCGATAATTCAGCTTTTCCCATATTTCTATTTCAGGTTCTCGGGATTTAATGATTTCAATTCATCAAGGACGAACATGCCGTCTTTACGGATAAGTACATCATCGAACCAGATTTCCCCACCACCGCATTCAGGTGTCTGGCGCAAAACCAGATCCCAGTGAATAGCTGATCGATTACCGTTAAAAGCATTATCGTAAGAATTCCCAGGTGTAAAATGGATGGAACCTGCGATCTTTTCATCAAAAAGTATATCTTTCATAGGACGATTGATATAAGGATTCATACCAATGGCAAATTCACCCACATAACGAGCGCCTTCATCAGTATTGAATATTTCTTCCAATCGTTCAACATCATCACCGTCGACTTTAATGATCTTTCCGTCTTCAAATGTCAATTTAATTCTATCAAATACTGTTCCCTGATAAAGTGTGGGTGTATTGTATTCGATCACGCCATTGGCAGAATCTCTGACCGGTGCGGTAAAAACCTCGCCATCGGGGATATTACGCAAACCGCAAGATTGAATTACGGGAATATCTTTCACTGAGAAGCGTAGATCAGTTTCACCGGGTCCTTTTATATGGACTTTATCGGTCTTTGCTTCAAGTGCCATCAGTGTTTTCTGTGCTAAGGCCATCTTGGGATAATCAAGTGTACATACATCAAAATAAAATTCTTCAAATTCTTCGGTACTCATACCGGCTTGTTGAGCCATAGATGGTGTTGGCCAACGTAGAACTACCCATTTCGTATCGGGTACACGAATCCGTGAATGAACAGGTTGACTCCATAAAGTTTGATAACGTTTCATATCATCAGCGGGCACATCGGATAATTCGGTAATATTTTGCGAACCCCGGACGCCTATATATGCCTGCATATTTTTCATACGATAAGCTTCGTATTCACCACTGAAAGTGATCTGCTCATCCGTTCCATTCAAAAACAATTCCCGTTGGATAGAATTGTTCTTTAAACTCACAAAAGGATTTCCTTCACGCTGGCGGATCGCACGGATCAGTTGTTTTACAAAGGTTTCGGGGATATCAAAGGCTTCGATCAGAACATTTTCACCTTTTTGAACATCACAGGAATAATTAACCAATAATTCTGCCAATTTCTTTTCTCTGGGATCAAACATCTTTATTCTCCTTTATCAATATTTCGATTTCATTTTCATTATACACTTTAATACCATGCTTTTCAAATAATTTCACCGTCCGCCCCTTCCCCGGGACCAATTTTCCGGTGAATGAACCGTCATAGATCTCATGATTTCCACAAGAAGGTGACTTCGCTTTTAACAGTGCCAAATTACATTCATATATCTTGGAAATTTTAAACGCTTCATCAGCTCCCCGTTGAAATTCCAAACTTACATCAACACCATCTTGTCTCAATGTTTTTCCATCGATTTGGATCTCTGCAGGTAGACGAGGTGTAGAAAGCCCGCCAAGCTGTTCCGGACAAATGGGAATTAGATTAAAATGCTCAGTTAGCGTCTGCAACTTTTCTTTTGATAAAGCATTGTCCTTGCCATCGTAGCGGCAGGAGACAGAAAGTAAGCAAGCTGAGATCAGCAGATTTTGTTTCATATTCCTAAGCATGGTTTTTTACCAATAAATATTGTGTACGGGTCTGCAATTCTATTTTTGCACCCGAAACTTCCCCTTTGGTTTCCAATGAAGCAGAAGTAGCATCAACAAAAACATCCCATATTACGTCATCCAAGTTGAAAGTAGCCGTTTTTGTTGCTGAT
>DAOVOB010000100.1 GCA_030629925.1 Fidelibacterota bacterium | reverse complement strand
ATTTCTTTCTTTTTCGAAACCCTTCATTGCAATTACCTCACCGCGATGAAAATAACATTAAAAAGGCAAAAGTCAAAAGTATAAAGGCAAAAGTTAAATCAATTGACAATTGACAAAGGACAGTTGACAATTCAGCCAATTGATAATTGACAAAGGACAGTTGACAATTTAGCCAATTGATAATTGACAGAGGACAGTTGACAATTCAGCCAATTGATAATTGACAGAGGACAGTTGACAATTCAGCCAATTGATAATTGACAAAGGACAGTTGACAATTCAGCCAATTGATAATTGACCCCGCTTCGTCATCCCGAAACATCGGGACGCAGGGCAGGCAAAGGACAATTTAGCCAATTGATAATTGACAAAGGACAGTTGACAATTTAGCCAATTGATAATTGACAAAGGACAGTTGACAATTCAGCCAATTGATAATTACTGAAGATTCAATTATTTTTAACATAAATATCAATTGTAAACTGATATTTAAATTGTCATTTGTCAATTGTCAACTGTCAATTGGAGAAAAGATGGGGACGAATATTATTCTAGACAAGAGTATCCAATTTGCGATCAAAATAATAAAAGCATATCAATATTTGAAAAATGACAGAAAAGAATATGTCATGTCAAAACAATTATTAAAATCAGGAACAAGTATTGGTGCTAATATGAAAGAAGCCATTCAAGCTCAAAGTAAAAAAGATTTCCTTTCAAAAACCAACATTGCGTTAAAAGAAGCAAGTGAAACCGAATATTGGATTGACATATTGATGAAAACAAATTATTTCAATGAAAAACAAAATTCTTTAATGGCCGATTGTATAGAAATTAACAAAATTCTTCAATCCATTGTTAAAACAACAAAGAACAATCTCAATAAGGTGTAAATATTCATTGTCAATTGTCCTTTGTCAATTGTCAATTATTCTTCGATGACCTTATACACTTTCTCGCCGGGTTTGACCATATTATACTGTTCCCGGGCCGTCTTTTCGATATATTTTTTATCGTGCTGGAGTTTTTCTTTTTCATCGAGAAGTTCGTTCTCTTTGACCTCCAGGTTTTCTTTTTTTTCTATCAGTACCTGGTTCTCTTTTTTTGCCTGAAAAAGTTTGATCATTCCGTTATTGTTGAGAAGTAAAAATGCGACACACAAGAGAAGTATGATCAGGACGATCTTGATCTTTGCACTTCTGTCGATGACAGACTTTTTGTTTAATTGCATTGACATAGTAGTAAAAAAAACAAAGAGCGGAAGAAATATTTCTACCGCTCTTTTGATGTAATATTAATTACTTACCGGCAAGTGCTGATAAACCTCTGAATTTCATGACGTCTTCAAGAGCTTCTTCGATCCGGAGTAATTGGTTGTATTTTGCAATCCGATCGGAACGTGAAGCCGAACCGGTCTTGATCTGACCAACACCTGTTGCGACAGCAAGGTCAGCAATAAAGGTATCGGATGTTTCACCTGAACGGTGTGAGATCACAGCAGAAAAACCGTTCAACTTTGCCAGTTCAATGGTTTCGAGAGTTTCTGTGACTGAACCGATCTGGTTTAGTTTAATAAGGATCGAGTTAGCTGATTTTTCATCAATACCCCTCTGTAAAAGCTTAGGGTTTGTAACAAAAAGATCATCACCGACCAATTGTACTTTTTTACCGAGTTTTTCTGTCAGTTTTTTCCAACCGGCCCAATCGTTTTCATCCAATCCGTCTTCAATTGACACGATAGGATATTTTTCGATCCATGAAGCATAGAGTTCAATCATCTCATCAGAAGACAACATTTTATTTTCTGAAGCTAAATTATATTTGCCCGTTTCTTTAATATAGAATTCACTGGCAGCTGCATCCATAGCGATAAAGAGATCTTTACCAGCCACATATTTGGTGCGTTTTACAGCTTCAAGAATAACTTGGATAGCTTCTTCATTTGAACCAAGATTTGGAGCAAAACCGCCTTCATCACCCACAGCGGTGTTAAGGCCTTTTTCTTTTAAAACAATTTTTAGGTTATGGAAAACTTCCACGCCCATTTGAAGTGCTTCAGAGAAACTTTTTGCACCACAAGGGTAGATCATAAATTCCTGCAAGTCAACATTGTTGTCTGCGTGTGAACCACCGTTAAGGATGTTCATCATGGGGACAGGAAGAACGCGTGCATTGGCACCACCCAGGTATTGGTAGAGCGGCATTTCATAAAAATCTGCAGCTGCGCGTGCTGTTGCCATGGAAACACCAAGTATAGCATTAGCGCCAAGAACGTCTTTATTTTCTGTTCCGTCAAGATCCAGCATCATCATATCGATATAAGCTTGATCTAATGCATCTTCTCCGACTAGGCGAGGAGCGATGACTTCATTAATATTTTGAACGGCTTTGAGGACACCTTTGCCCATGTAACGGTCGCCGCCGTCACGTAATTCAAGGGCTTCATGTTCACCGGTTGAAGCACCGGATGGAACAGCTGCGCGTCCAAAAGCGCCACTTTCAAGAGTTACTTCACATTCTACTGTCGGGTTGCCGCGTGAATCCAGTATCTCGCGTGCAAAGACGTCTATGATGGTTGACATATTTTCTCCTTTATGTTTGTCAAATCGGCTGAATATATGATTTCGATCTGCATATTCAAAATAAATTATTGAACGTAAATATTTGAGCAGAAAGCAAGAATTGTGTATGGGGGTTTGGAGTAGGGAGTAGGGAGTAGGGAGTTCTCAAATACTATACAAGTTTTCAAATAACGTTCATTGTCAATTGACCATTGGTAATTGAATTGTCCTTTGTCAATCGTCAATTATCAATTGTTATTCCTGTTCAGACAGCCAACGTTCTGCATCGATCGCTGCCTTACAGCCTGATCCTGCAGCTGTTACGGCCTGGCGATATGCCGGATCCTGAACATCACCACAAGCAAAAACACCGCATAATCCGGTTTTGCTTGATTTAGATTGTGTTACAATGTATCCCGTGTTGTCTAATTCCAGCGTATCTTTGAAAAGATCGGTATTCGGATGATGACCGATCGCAACGAAAAAACCTGCGCAGGGGAGGTCTTCCGTTTTATTGGTCTTGACATTCCGGATACGTACACCGGTCACACCCGTAAGATCGGGTTCACCCAATACTTCTTCGACTACAGAATCCCATTTAACCGTGATCTTTTCGTGGTTCTTGACTTTTTCGGACATGAATACCGATCCTCGAAATTCATCACGACGATGGATCAGTGTGACAGTTTTACCAAAATGAGTCAAATACAAAGCTTCTTCCAGAGCCGTATCGCCGCCACCCACGATCACAATGTCTTTATCTTTATAGAAAAAGCCATCACAGGTAGCACAGGCGCTGACTCCGTATCCCTTCAATTTATTCTCGGATTCCAGTCCAAGATATCTGGCACTTGCACCGGTGGAAATGATTAGTGTATCTGCCGTGTATTCTTTGTCCTCATCGTCGTAGATCTTATAAGGATGAGATGAGAGATCTACCTCGCTTATAGAATGATAGAGGGTTGAGGCACCAAATCGTAGTGCTTGTTCGCGCATTTTATCCATGAGCTCCGGACCGGTAATACCTTCGGGGAAGCCCGGAAAGTTCTCAATTTCAGTTGTTGTGGTCAATTGACCGCCGGGTTGGGATCCTTCAAAGATCAGGGGTTCAAGTTCGGCCCGGGCAGCATAAATGGCAGGAGTAAGACCGGAAGGCCCTGAACCGATGATGATCACTTTACGATGTTCGTTCATATCTATATCCTTTTTTATTTTTTATGTCCTGCATTGGTCGTGCGAATGCTGTAAACCTTGTTGGTTTCACATTCGGTAATGAACAATGTTTTCATGTCCTCTCCGCCAAACTCAATATTTGAAGGTTTTTTACCTGGAGTCATTAAACTATCTAAAAGTTTTCCTTCTGGAGAAACAACAAAGATCTTTCCACCGCCAAAATAGGCAATATATAAATTGCCATTTTCATCTACATCCATACCGTCAGGATCTTGTTTACCGGATGGGAGTGTGATCAGTGTATCCAGTATACCAACGCCATGAGAGATCTGAAGAATATTTTTATTGACCGATTCACCGATATAAAGTGTTTCACCATCAGGGGAGAAACAGAGGCCATTAGGAAACTGAAGACCCTCGATCAGCCATGTTGTTTTACCTGTATTGGGATCGGTACGAAAGAGGCGACCGTCATGTATGAGTGGATCATAACTTTTTGGATCAGTAAAATAAATCATTCCACTGGGAGATACAGCGATATCATTTGGACGATTAAAGCGTTTTCCGTGATGATCTTTAGAGGTAAGAGTTGTTAGTATTCCATCGGGAGAAAGCCGCAGAATAGAGCCTTTACCGTATTCGCAAATATATAGGTTGCCATATTTATCAAAGGTCGTTCCATTGGTATTGACTAAGCCATCTTCCTTGTTCAATAGAGTATCCAATGTGCTGTCAATAACTGATGCGATCCACCCACTGTAACAGTTTGAAAATACCAGCTGATCTTGATATATAGAGGGTCCTTCCGGGAAATTTAGATTTTCTGCGACAACCTTAAAATCTCCGCTAAAAAAATCTTTCCTAGAGCAAGATGCAAAGATAAGTAAACTTAAGATCAAGAGAAGAATAAGTGGAAGTCGTTTCATGTTATATTTCCTTTTTCCAACAACATAAAATATACAAAATAATTAGGTAAAATCAAAATATAACCCATTTGTTATTGAGAGTGTTAGAGTGTTATCGTGATTGAGTTATAGTGAGGGAGAATAGTAAGAGAGGAGTAGTGTAGGGAACAGGCACGCCTGTTCCAATTCTAGATTGAAGAAAACGATTAAAGTTGAAAAGATCAAGAATTGAATCATAAATAAACAAACAGAAAAAAACGTCATCCCGAAACCCCGAAGAAACATGTCATCCCGGAAAGTTTTTTAAAAACTTATCCGGGATCTCAAATATTGATCACTCCATATTATTACGAAGCAATGCAATTGTTTAGGTCCCGCCTGTGCCGAAGAATATCGGTAGATAAACAAGCCACCGGCTGGCGGGATTAAATAATAAAAGACCGCAAAGCGGTCCAACATAGTAGAAATATCCCTCTCCTATAAATAACAACCACAGAGTGGTTGAGTAATATTTTTTTGTGATACGCGAAAGTGTTGTCTAAAATTATCAAGGTAATCTTATCGATAAAAATATTTTGTAAAAAAGTATTTCTAATAGTGGAATTTAGCAAAGTAGGATTACAGGCATTTTATATTTCTGTGTAATTTGAGATCTTTCGACTGCGTTCATCCGCCACTTGGCTGATGAACTTCGCTCAAGATGACACACATTTTTGCCCATCACGCCTGTCGTCCGTATCCGTCAGCTGACGGAGAAGGCTAGTCTTACATCTCACGTTTTACGTATTT
>DAOVOB010000202.1 GCA_030629925.1 Fidelibacterota bacterium | reverse complement strand
GATTATTATGGTGATGACCGATATATCCTTGCACAACTTCACCAGGAAAGCGCAAGCATGCAGTTAGGTATCAATGTTAACATTACTCCTAACATGTCGCTTGAATACCGTGGACGTCCCTATTTTGTTAGCGGGAAGTACAGTGATTTTAAGGTCGTGACCGATGGTGATAATCCGGTATATGAGGATCGTTTTGATCTCTTTACTGACAATATCACTCTGGCAGATGATGTTTATTCCTTTGATGAAGATCGCGATATGGTCACGGATTATTCTTTTAACGATCCTGATTTCGTTTATAATTCCTTCCAATCCAATTTGGTTTTCCGTTGGGAATATCAACCCGGATCAACTTTGTTCTTGGTTTGGTCCATGAACAATGCTGTTGGCAGTGATGGTAATCGTATCATACTTAGCGATAATATTCGCGCACTCAACGATGAAATACCCGATAATGTTTTTCTGGTGAAGGTATCTTATCGCCTGGGGCGATAAGTAATTGATAAAGGACAGTTGACAAAGGACAATGAGATGTCCAATGACTAATTGACAATTGAATTTAATATCTTATATAAAAAGAGACGAAGCATTGCTTTGTCTCTTCTTTTATTGTCCATTAATAATTGATAATTAAATTGTCAATTGTCCTTTTTCAATTGTCAATTGTTGGTTCGCTTAACGAACCAGCATCATCTTCTGCATGATAACAACGGGTTCATTATCAACAACGGCAACCAAGCGGCAAAGATAAACCCCACTGGGTGCGGGCATGCCGGATTCTGTTTCACCATGCCAACGAACGCTGTAGTTCTGAGCATCCTGATATTTGTTTACCAGCATATCCATCTCTTTCCCAAGCAAGTTATAGATCTTAATGCTGACCTGTGCGCCAACCGGTAAACTGTATCGAATATCGGTATATTCCCTAAAGGGATTTGGTGTATTGGGAAGCAGTTCCAATTTTTCGGGATTTGCCATGAGAAAGCGATCCACCTGATGCACATAGACCGGCATATAAAAAAGGATCACATCATGGCCATCACTGACCCTGATGGTAATAGCATCATCCCCGAATTTATAGTTTTCGGTGAAAAATATGATACCGCCTTTTTTGTCTTTTTCTTTTTTTGCCTTATTTATATTATCGTCAACAAGATAACGCACATAGCGGCCGGGGGTAATATCCCAAGTCAAGTCGCTTAGATCATTATCAATATCGAAAACAACATCTTCAAATATGATCGTATCGGAACTATTGGCTTTGAACGAAAGTGAATCCGGAAGACCTATGGTAAAATAGGGTGGATCATTTACTGCCAACACCGGAATACTCCATGTCTTACTCACCTTCTTTTTTCCATCCGTAGCAGTGAATACAATTTTTTCTTTTCCAAACCAATCTTCCAAAGGCCAAATAATCAGGGTGTCCGGTTGTTCATCAATATAAAAATTATCGCCGGCTTTGTAGTCTATTTTAATCTCGTCACCCTTGTCGGGATCAAACACAAATTGCCGCACATATGCGAGCGGAAGCACCATAGAACCGTCCTCAGCAATACTGGTGTCCGGTAATGCCTTCCAGCGCGGAGCGTCGTTTACCGGCTTAATGTGTATTTTCATGTAAGCCGTATCACGCAATCCACCGTCATGAACGATTATGCCAACACTGGCATCACCATTCCAATCCGGATCGGGTACAAGCGTAATTGAATTTCTACGCTCCTTGATCTTTAGATTTTCATCCGGGATAAATGACCATATCATATCAGAAGGTTTTGTTTCAACATCTTCAGCAAATTGTTCCAAATAACTAAAATCAAGTGCAAGAGTATCATCTTCGTTCCATGATCTTGGATCCGGATCTTGCAGGATGGGTTTATCATTAACAGATAAGACCCTCAGAGCATAATCCAGCGTATCGCTCAACTCACCGTCATTTACAACAATTCGTACATGAGCGTCACCAAACCAATTCTTATCTGCATAGAAATAGTATCTGTCGTCCTTTTCCTGAACGTAGATATGCT
Source organism: Fidelibacterota bacterium (assembly GCA_030629925.1). GTDB lineage: Bacteria > Fidelibacterota > Fidelibacteria > Fidelibacterales > Fidelibacteraceae > M50B103. Next base: position 1,311 of record DAOVOB010000202.1, on the reverse strand, counting down.
GTGATGATGCAAGCGACCATTCAAGTTCGTTTGAGCTTGTTTCCACATCATTGACCAATCTATAGAGACTACTCTTTTTAACGGCCAGGGTATCATCTTCAAGAAAGATCCTTGGTGGAACTTTTAGGAGAAATGCCGGCGCATCGTTTACCGGTAAGACATGTATCCGCCAAATGCGCGAGGCAGTCAGTTCACCATCCGAAACGGTAAGTTCCAAAGAATCCGTTCCAAACCAATCACTCGCTGATGTGCAGCGAATCCGTGCGCCGTTGTAATGGGCGCGGACTTTTCCAAAACCTTTGACCTGCCATTTTAATTTCGATGATGAAGTTTCAATATCCTTGGCATATTTTTCCAGTTTTGCCCGATTGATAAATATGATCTCATCTTCATTGAATAATTTGTCGGGCAACAAAGCCAGCTCAGGTGCATCGTTCACGGGTGAAATTATGATCGTCCAATAAGCCGTATCTGAAAGTTCACCGTCACTGACCGTTAAGGTCAAGACATCCTCACCGAACCAATTCTTCCCGGGCATGAGTGTGATCTTGCCACCCTCAGCGGAAATGGATACATGCTCGCCGGAATAGACATGAAAGCGCAACAGCGAATCCGGTGTCTCCATATCGCTTGCATGGCCATCGAACCAAGTCAATGGTAGTTGGTAAAGTTCGTCTTCAGGGAACTCTAGAGTGGCTATTGACGTCCATTGCGGTGCGTCATTCACGGCTTCTACCGTGATCTGCTGAACAAGTGTATCATTTGCCTTGCCGTCACTGACAATAAAAAACAGATTATCTGTGCCATTCCAATCATCGGCCGGGCGGTAAAGAAATCTATCATTTTCTACCTGAACACTTTGGGGTTCGCCAAGTAGCTCGATCGAGAGTTCATCAGCGCTATCAACATCACTGACATAAGTCAGCAGAGAATCTTTATAAAGGATAAGTACATTATCTTCAAAAATATATCGGGTAGTCGGTTGCATATTAACGACAGGTGCATCGTTTTGAGAGAGAACAATGATGGAGAAATGAGCGGTGTCGCGTAAATTTTCATTTTTATATGTAATGCTCAAGCTTGCTGTGCCAAACCAATTCTCACCAGGACTTATTGTTACCCCGGCGCTATCGATCTTAAGGGTGATATTCTTGTTATCTATTGAAGGGAAATAATTAATGCCACTATTTTTAGAATAATTATTGTAAGCAAAGTAGGTTTCCGAATCTTCGGAGATCGGGATCATCTCCAGAGTCATGGCTTTCATACCCGTATTGGCATAGAAAAGTGGTCCGCTCAACCCGTTTTGTT
>DAOVOB010000053.1 GCA_030629925.1 Fidelibacterota bacterium | reverse complement strand
TATAAATCCAGGCACAAAAAGAAATCTTTGGGATGTTTGCGCTCTAAATGCAGATACTCTTTGGATTACCGGTGGAACGGCAACCGTGAGAGTGAGTTATGACGGCGGCAGCACTTGGGAATCAAAAAATTCGGGGGCTGCTTCATATTTAAACATGGGTTATTCAATACATTTTTTTAATGAAAATGTCGGCTATCTTGCCGGCACTTCCGGCGATATCAATAATGAACAAAAAATATTCAAAACAACTGATGGCGGCACATCCTGGGTTGCAACAACTCCCTTAACAGGACAAGATGATGATGCCCCAATTCGGGGATTGTACGCCACAGCCGAAGATACGATATTTGCCGCCGGGGGGATCGGCAAGATATTCAAAGGTGTAAAATCTACAGATGCCGATTATAAATTCCCCGGCATTGCAATAGACCAAAACGGATGTGCTCATGTTGCCTATTGGGGTTGGATTAATTACGGTTGGGATCGGGCTATTTATTACAACAACAATATCGGCGGAACATGGGGTGATCATCAGCAAGTAGCACAAAGTGCTTATCTTGCTCAAATCGACGGGGGCTCAAGAGTCGCGCTTGACTTTAATACGAATACGATCTACATCGGTGGTTTGGCGGTATTAAGCGGAAAATTATTTTATACTCGAGATATTAATATTCGCGCAGCTACAACCAATGAGACAACCTCCATTGCTGTGGCGTCATCCACATTGACAGAACCTGAATATATACATGTTGGAAATGTGGGAGAAAATAATCGTCTTTCTGTCTTTGATTTTACTCTTACAGATGTCGGTGGGGATGGACTATTTACAAGCATCACGGATCTCTGTGTTCGAAAGGGTCCTGAAGCTACTTCTTCTTTATCTTATGAAAATGCTTTGGGTGGTGCGCGACTCTATTGGAGTGGTGATAGTTGCGATGCTACACATATTGAGCGTGATTTCATTGTATTCGGTGACAGCATTTCCACGCTTATTAATATGAGTGATGGAAATTCTCTAACCTTTACGCTTAAAACATGGCTTCAATCCACGGATTTTCTTGATGATGGTGATGTGTTCGACTTTAAAATATCGGCAGCACATGATGTTCATGTAGACAACAGCGGTTCTTTAATGAGCATCGAGCCTTCGGATATCACCTCCGGTGCTATTACATTTCAGATAGTTCCCTCAGAACTGATCATTGGTGGTATTCCTGAATCCGTCTGGTTTGGTAGCGACTATAGCTTTGAAGATGCGTTTACAGTAACCGCTGTTGATGATTCGGGAAATATTGTTGTGACCGCTGAAAGTTTGGATCTTACACTTAGCCATGTTGGTATCGATGGAATTAGCCCCGTAATGGGGACATTAACTGTTTCCCCGGCTTCGCCGCCTGATTTTGTTAATGGCATCGCCATTTATAACAGTATTATTTTCTCCGATGCGCATCAATATGTACGCATAAAAGCAACAGGAACTGTTAATGGAAGTGTCATCACGGGCTTAAGCGATATCATTAAGATCATTCCAAATGACAATATCATCGTTATTGACGGAAATCAAGAAATGATTTTAACCGATGTGCTCACTCGTCTTGGACTCGGCTATGATACGCATTTAGGTTGGCATGACGACCCCTTGCCTGACAATATTTTGAATAACTACGATAAAGTTTTGGTTTCAACATCTATCGATCGTAATGATTTTACAGCAATAAAACAATTCCTTGATTCAGGCACACCCGAAAATAAGAAAAAAGTTGGTTTCTTCTGTGCTAATTCCGGCACCTTTTATGGAACAACACCATGGTTGAGTGCCCTGGCTCCCTATGCAGGTGTTGGAGTGCCCACGTTTTATCCATGGATGAGTATTGACCCGATTGACACTGATAGCATTTACGGTATTGTCGGTGACATCATTGGAGATAGTTTAAGTATTGATCTTAATGAAAATGGTTTTTCTTGGGATAATTGTGCACTAAGCCCCGCAACAGATTCAAGTAATATTCGTGTTGCTTTTGAAACAACAATGTATGATGTGGGATATTATCATGATAATTATAATTTTAGAACGCCTGTTGCATTAAGGCATACCGGAATACATTATAAGTTTTTTACTTCGGGATTCTACTTGAATTATTATGGTGATAATACTGACCGCGATACATTGGTTGCTCGCATCATCAATTGGTTTGATTCTGATGAAGCTGAGAACTATGGATACGTCCCGGGGTTTTCTTCCTCTTTGACCGCAGAAGCAGATGATCGTTATACGGTCTACGATTTAGATACCATGATTTACACGGCAACATTTTTTGATCTTGATGCGTCGGAAACTTTGACTTCGTCTGTCATTGTTTGTCCATCTTGGTTAAACTATACCACCTATACAGATAGTCTTTGTTTTAATGGCGTCCCACAAGTTTCTGATATTGGAGATACCCTGCTGCATATAGAGATCCGAGACGAACTGGGAAACTATTCACTTCAAACAACTCGCATTCGAATTAGTCACAAAAATCATGCGCCCTATATAATTTCAGCACCCTTCGACACTGCCCGTGTAGGTTCTATATATACCCAACAGCTTGAAGGCCTTGATGCCGATACTTTAGAAGGTGATGAGTTGACCTATAGTATGGTGAATCTAAGTTTCTCGCCAAGTCCTAACACCCCCGAATCCTCGGATGCCCTATTTTCACCTCTTGAAACTTCAACTGATTGGCTTTCCCTGACTGAAACAGGAACTCTCAGCGGAACACCCGGAACATCTGATATTGGAAGGTGGGCGGGTATTCTAATAGTTGAAGATAGTTTTGGGTTAACGGATTCACTTGACTTTTGGATCAATGTGCTTCCGGGTATAAACCATGTGCCTATCGCTGACACTCTTCACGTGTCTGGGGCAGAAGATATTCCCGTATCATTTACTCTCACGGGCTCAGATGCGGATGATGATTCTTTAACTTTTATCATCACCCGTCAACCTGAATTTGGTTCCCTCAATGGAATTCCACCCGAACTAAGTTATACGCCAGACAATAACTGGTACGGCGAAGATTCGTTATCCTTTATTGTTAATGACGGTCTGCTAAATTCCGATACGGCTATAGTTTGGTTCACGGTAGCACCCTCTGATGACCACATTCAAATCACATCTTTATTGCCATCAAGCTTTTCTATTGATGTAACGGAAACCGATACTGTTCATTTTTCGGTTGAAGCTATAGACCCCGATGGGTTTTCGCTTTCATATGCTTGGCGGGTTGGGGCCTCATTGGTATCAACCAATGCTTCCTTTGATTTTATTACAAACTTTATCGGCGACTATGATGCAGGTCTCTATACTGTCACCCTGAATATTGATGATAATTATGTCAGTAATGTGGCGCAACAGGTCCCTATGCATACATTGGATTACACTTGGACAATTACTGTCGAGAACCTCAATCGACCGCCCGTTACAGATGATCAGCTTGTTGAAATGTTCGAAGATACGACCATAACGATCTCTTTGCATGCATCAGATCCTGATCTTGATAGTCTAAGTTTTTCTCAAATAATATCTCCGCTTCATGGGCAAATCAGCGGCACCTGGCCTTCGGTGAATTATACGCCGGCAACAAACTGGTTTGGCCGAGATACAATAAGTTGCACCGTATCAGACGGCGAGTTGTTTGATACATCAAATATTCATATCCTCGTCCGACCGATTAACGACCCGCCAAATGCTGTAACCCTCCTTTCTCCTGCACATACTGCCAACATTGTGTTGACGCCTGACAATATAAATGATACTTTGCGCTTTAGTTGGTCTGAACCTCAAGATCCTGATCTTGATGTACTTTATGCAAACATGCTATTCACTTCCGGAGTAAACCTTGTTGCAACGCTAGAACTCCACGAGAGCAATAATTCAGCTTGGGTCACACATCAAGTTTTAACAACTCTGATGGATACTGTTTCCCAAATTAATGGCGAATGGAACGTAATGATCAGTGATGGTGAAGATTCGACTCTGTCCGAAAATGGTCCTTTTTCACTGAGTATTGATAATTCTGCACTCGTTTCAATTTATGAAAACGCCTATCTCCCTGACGATTTTGCCTTATATCAAAACTATCCGAATCCCTTTAATCCCATTACAACGATCCGTTTTGATCTTCCCCTTTCCGGAAAAGTTAATCTAAGCCTTTACAATATACTCGGCCATGTAGTAAATTGTTTGCTCGAAGACCATCTAGATGCGGGATCATATGAATTCCACCTTGATGCTTCAAATCTACCTACCGGAACATATTTTTATTCTATCTCCTCCGGTGATTTCAATGCAGTTAAAAAGATGGTTCTTATCAAATAGAATAATCTAAGGATATAATATAAAGCCGGCTATTCTGGTCGGCTTTTTTATTTGTATTATTACCTTATTCGCACTACATTTTATTTGGATATATTATGGATACTACATTAAACATAAAATCATTCTCGGCTAAAAGCATTCATGCCTGTGTGGCGGCATGTGGGCAGGTGGATCGCGCATGTCAGAGCAATAGTCAAACTTTACCGCCAAATCTTTCTGTTTTAAAAGAAAATGCCGGATTAATTACCCGGCTCGAAGCGGGAAGCCGGGATGCCATGATCGCAAAAGGTGCTTACGAGTGGTTACAAGAACTTCATGCCACAGATAAGCCTTTTTCATTATCCAATACGTCGGTAAAAGCTCTACATCGGAAATTATTCAAACACAGCCCGCGCGACGAAGGCACCCGTGGGAACTACCGGACAGATCTTGATGCTGAGATGAAATCACTTTTTGAAAAAACAAAAGATGCACTCGATCGACAAGATCGCCATACTCTCTTTGTTATATCATTATTCCGCGTTGCCTTCATTGACCTAATGCCCTTTATAACAGGAAATGCTCAATGTGCAAATCTTCTTGCTTACGCTTTACTTATTAACAATAACTACCCGATTGTTTCCCAACTACCCCTTGTTCCGTCCTTAAACAACCCAAACAGCGACTTCTCGCAGGATCCGCTAGTTGTTCTACCCGATGCTCTCTCTAAATTATTAAATGATATTGATCAAAAGAAATTAGCTCAACCTTCGACTCTCAACTCTCGACCTTATTTGAATTCCCGTCGTCAATCTCTGCTTAAGCGTATAGACAAAAACTCTCCGCTAAAGATATCTGACATCATGGTGTTTTTCCCGGACCAAAGTCGGAATACCATAAAGAAAGATCTCCTGTTTTTGAGAAAAGGAAAATTTATCGTTGCGCAGGGTCAAGGAAGAGGAATGATTTATTTGGTAACTAATGACTAGAAACTGGCAACTGGCAAAGTGTGACTCGTGAGACGAGAGCTAATCGTCATCCTGAACTTGATTCAGGATCTCTGTGATAATTACATTAGCATACAACAAAACCTGCTTTTCAAACCATTTAAGCCGCCACTGTTCGTGTTAAAAGCTTTTAATATAACTATTCTACTTTTATATCATATCTTAAAAGCATGCTGGGCAAATGATCATCAAGATTTTCTACATGTTTTTCATTTAACTCGATTAAGTTAAACTCATATTTCTTATATAAATCAATTTTGATTCTTTTTCTTTCTGTGTATTGAGGCTCATTTTCTAAACCCCAATATTCTATATAAATTGCCTTGCCACCATTTTTAGATGGTATGTAAAAATCTGAGAGCAACTCTTCTTCAATTGGAAGTCTTCGTTCATATGCGTGTGCTAGTCCATAATCACATAACGCATTATCAATCATGGCCTCAGCTTTAGACCTAACCCTGTGCCCATCTTTTGTTCTATAATTAGCTGGGTATCTTTTTCTAAAATCATCTGTTGTTTGTTCTTCGCTTTGGTTATTTCCATCATGAGTAATATTTTCAACATTATCCTTATTCATTGAACGAAGTAATGTTTTATTTATTAAAATATTTTTAGGCCACTTTACATAAGTTCCGCCTGATGGGTGTTCAAATTGTATCCCCCCAACCTTTCGGCCCAACATTGTAATGGACCATCCCTTAATTGTTTTTTCTGTCCAACCAATTTCTGCAAAAACAAGATTTGCTCTTTGAGATGAAATATTGAATTCTTGTCCAATACTTGTTGCATTTAATAGTTCTTTTCTCTCGGCTTGATTAAAATTAAAAGGATTTAATTTTTCAGGCCAAACGATATAATCTCCATAATTTCTACTAAATACAGTTTCTCCTCCAAACTCTTGTCCCTTGTTGGTTAAATTCCATTTTTCGTCTTTTCGATAGATAAGTTTTTTTTCTACAAGCAAATCAAACAATTCTTTATTTGAAATGTTTAATTTTTTAGATAGGGCTGTAGTGCTGATTTTTTTCATCTTATCATCCCATTTCGTAATTAAATTGTCAGACAAACACTGTATTGTTGTAAATATTTATTCTAAGAATAAATTTATCATCCTGTGACAACAATCACAAATGGTATTATTTTACATTTTTATAATTTTCTCGTCCAAGGGGCGAGATCCCGAATCAAGTTCGGGATGACTACATTTTTTATTTTTGTGTCTCTCGGTATTTTTGCGCCCCTGAATAAGGTCGAAATTCTTATGAAAAATCACTTTCATGCGCCTCTTGATTTTCTTTTACTTTATACTTTGTACTTTTGTCTTTTGCCTTGCGCAACATCGCCTAGCGATGTTCGCCTTCATGTTCTCCGCTCTCTCGAGAACCATGCTCGTTTTTTCTGTGTTCGGTACTTCCAATTTCAGCGTGAGCATTCCAAGATTCAAATTTTTCACCAGCTGCATTAAGTTGAACTTTACGAACCTCGCCTGCGGTCAGCACGACCGGCGTGGTCGGACCCAGTTCCTTACCGTTAGATAAGTGTATCTCAACTCGAACTCTTTGCAGGGTCTTTTCTGTGATATTTTCTACAGAACCTACAAATGCGCTTTTTTCTTCGTTATAAGCAAGAATGAG
>DAOVOB010000226.1 GCA_030629925.1 Fidelibacterota bacterium | reverse complement strand
GTAAATAAAGATCGCAACGAGTATTAGCTTAAATAAAAAGCTCATTCTGTAGTTCCTGCTTTATAGTATTTTGTTCCCAACGGGGGTTGTTGGATATATTTCATGACCTCATCAAGGTCATCTTTTTTGTTTACGAAGTCAATTTCGGTAGTATTGATGATCAACAAGGGTGTATCATTATAATGGAAGAAAAATTGATTATAAAATTGGTTGAGTGAATCAATGTAATCCCTATCCATATCACGTTCATAATCACGATCGCGCAGATCAATATTTTTCATCAAACGATCGGTATCAGCCTGCAAGTAGATAACCAGATCGGGTTTGGTGATCTCTTTAGATAAAATTGTATATAATTGATCGTAGAGGTGAAGTTCTTTTTCATCCAAGTTAATATAAGCAAAGAGACGGTCTTTTGCAAAAATGTAGTCCGTTACAATACTACGATGAAAAACATCCGTTTGGGATACTTCCAATTGCTGGCGATAACGACTGAGAAGAAAAAAGAGCTGCGTTTGAAATGCATAACGATGACGATCCTGATAAAAATCGGATAAAAAGGGGTTTTCTTCAAATTTTTCAAGTATCAGGCGACTATTCAGGCGTTGTGCTAGTATTTTAGCTAAGCTTGTCTTACCAACACCAATAACTCCTTCGATCGCAATATAATATGCGGGACCCGTCATATCTTCTCCACCTTTGATTTATCCGGACACCGTAGGATATAGTCTGCAATGTTCAATGATGTTCCGGGAACTTGGTAAGTTACATCAATTTCACTCATTGGAAAAAGAATAAATTTTCTTTCCTTAAATCTGGCATGAGGAATGGTCAATTTATCCGTTTCAAGAATGATATCTCCGTAAAATATAATATCTATATCAAGCGTCCGTGGACCCATTGGGCGCGACGGATCTCGTTGTCTAAAAAAACGTGTTTCAATCTCGGATGTGAAGTTAAGAATCTCAAAAGGATCAAGATCACTGTGATATTTGGCAACAGCATTCACAAAATCCGGCTGTGCAGTATCATAAAGCGGAGCTGTTCGCCATAGAGCGCTTTGCTTAACGAATTCTATATGAGGATTGCTCGCAACTTCTTTAATAGCACGGGTTACCAGATGCCCCGAATCACCCAGGTTCGAACCGAATCCAAGATATAACGATTTGTAATTCGTTTTACCCATGATGAAATTTATGTAGATTTGTTTTCATTTGTATAATGTTTTCTGGTCAAAATGTTGAAATGTTGAAAACCACTTTATTTAAGTGACTTGCTCAATGAATTCAATTTACTCGATATCATCCCAACTTTATTCCTGATTCCCTTTAGCTCATCTTTAATGATATACTTTCTATCGCAGGCTATATATGCGTGACTCAATACTTCCATTAAGCTTCCATAGGATATTTGCAAATATCGTGCAAAATCTTTCTTAGAGAACCTGGAAGAACCCTCTGCTATATTTGCAGCAACTGAAACTGCGGCTCTTTGAATCTGACTTGAAAGGCCAAACCTCTCTTTAAAAGGAAAGTTATCTGTCAGCTCATAGATCTCAGTAATAAAATCTCTCGCATCATTCCAAACGATCAACTTTTCAAAACTAAATAAATACTCTTTATTTTCCATTCCGTCCACCTCTAATTCTTATTTATCGTCCCTTAACTCTTAAACTCCCTCCCTTTCTTCAACACTTCAACTCTTTTCAACACTTCAACTCTTTTCAACACTTCAACTCTTCAACGTTTCAGCCATTAACTATTCCGGCGATACAATTTCCAGTTCAACGCTTTTCGCATCAAGCAACATTTCCGGTTTGATCTTTATACTTTCCATTTCCCCGGGCGCGAGATGTCGTTTTTTAATCTCTTTAATAATTTCATCATCTATACGGAGAACAATTTTTACATTATTGTAAACCCGATTGACCCGAAAATATAATTCAAGCTTATTGGGACAATTTTGTGCTCTGATCTCTTGCGGTACAATATAGGATATTCCTTCACCTGCCAGAGAACAGATCCCTTTCCCTGTGCTTAGATTACCTTTAGAATATTCCGCTGCGTACCTGCCGGCTTTTTGACTCTCTATGGTAACAAAGTCTACAAGATCATGAACATGTGCCACATTCCCACAGGCAAAGATTCCGGAGATAGATGTTTCCATGGATTCATTGACCCTTGGACCGCGTGTCCGTTTATCCATAACGATATCAGCCGCAAAAGGTAATTCTATTTCAGGTAAAAGTCCGACAGACAATAACAAGGCATCACAATCAAATTTCTTTTCCGAACCTGGAATGGGTTCAAATTTATCATTCACTTCAGATACTTCCACAGCTTCCAAGCGATCTTTTCCGTAAATATTGGTGACCGTATGCTGTAATAGCAAAGGAATTTGATAATCATTAAGGCACTGCACAATATTTCGAGTCAAACCGCTTGAATACGGCATCAATTCGACCACTGCAAGGACCTTGGCGCCTTCAAGTGTCATGCGGCGAGCCATAATGAGTCCAATGTCACCTGAACCCAGGATCACGACTTTCTTGCCTACCATAAAACCTTCAATATTTACCAGTCTTTGGGCGGTGCCGGCTGTCATAACCCCTGCAGGGCGGGTGCCCGGAATAGCCAATGCACCTCGTGTCTTCTCGCGGCATCCCATGGTAAGAACAATCGCTTTAGCGGATAATTTTTGGTAGCCTTCTTTGGGATTTATTGTGTAAACATATTTATCTTTTCCAATTTCCAATACCATTGTATCGGTTCTGATCTCAATATCACTTTCTGCAACTTTATCAATAAATCGTTGAGCATATTCCGGCCCGGTCAGATCTTCTTTAAATATCTGTAATCCAAAACCGTTATGAATACATTGTTGTAATATTCCGCCTAACTCAAGATCGCGCTCTATAATACAAACTTTTTTTGCTCCATTCTCTTTTGCTGCAAGTCCGGCTGCAAG
>DAOVOB010000048.1 GCA_030629925.1 Fidelibacterota bacterium | reverse complement strand
TTCCCTATACTGAACTTATTCAATCGGGATACAATGATATGATCATGACTGGACATCTTTATAATGCCCATTTAGATTCCATTTATCCTGCTACTTTATCTCACGTAACCTTGACCGACATTCTACGCGATAGTCTGGGATTCCGGGGTGTGATCATCAGCGATGCCATGGGCATGGGCGCGATCAATAACAATTACAGTTTCATTGAATCCGTGGTTCAGGCCATTCATGCGGGGGTGGATATTTTGCTTTATACAAGTAACGAAAAATACGAAAAATCCATCGTAAAACAGATTATCAGAGTTGTTAGCACTGCAATCGATTCGGGTACTATCAGCGAAGCACGGATCGATGAGTCCTATGACCGGATCATGAATATAAAAGCTATGAATAATACCGCCATTAGGCCAATTATAGTGGACAAATTTGAGTTGAAGGCTTACCCAAATCCATTCAATCCCAGTACAAAGATCTCCTTCCGGCTAGAACAAGAATATTATGAAACGGTGCAACTGAACATCTTTTCTATCAACGGCAGACTGGTACAGAGATACTTCCTTGCACTTAATGGGATCGGCAACTACGATGTAGTTTGGAATGCGAGAGATCTGAATGGAGAAAACGTTCCGTCGGGGACATATATCCATTTACTTGATCTGAATAACGAGTTACACAGCGGAAAAATAACTTTATTAAAATAATATCAAAACCACTTTGATATTATATGTATTATCTGTAATATTTATCAACATTTCACTAACTAGCACAGGTTGGGAAAGGATTATAACTTTTTTACTCATAATTAAAGGTGGAAAAATGTTTAAGAAACTCTTTATCATCATGCTTGCCGTTACATCTTACGCTTTGGCTAACGGAGTTGCTATTGTCAATGGAAGCACACCCCAGTATCTTGAACTGATCAATAGTCATGTACAGGTCAGTATTGAAAACCAAGTAGCGATTACCACAGCCACACAAACATTTGCTAATCGATTAGGCGGAAATACCACGTTTAAATATGCATTCCCCCTAAATGAGCAGGCCAGTGCGATCAGTTTGCGTTGGCAAATTCATAATAATTGGTATACGGCTAGTTTTTCAGCGACTCCTCAGGATACATCTGTTACCGGCGGAGAAGGAGAAGAACCTGCAGCAAGCTTAAAGAACTATCTGGGTGCAACTCCTTTATATTTTGACATCTCAGAGGTATTGGGAAACGACTCGCTGGTCACAATAGAATTGACCTACGTTGAATTCCTACCCTATGAATTTGGTGTTGTTGATTATACCTACCCGAATGACTATCAACTGATCCAAAGTGCTGCGATCGATACGCAAAATTTTAATTTAGTGATTAATTCTGATAGAAATATTGATTCATTAAAATTAATAGATATTGATGGAGCAACCATATCAAATGACGGAAATACTGCAACAATGGAACTCCAGATGCTTGGATCAATAGCTGATCAGAATTACAATGTGCAATATTCTTTGGCGCTTGATGAACTGGGACTTTTTGGGCTCAGTACCTTTTTGGCAGATTCACTGGTACCCGATAGTGGAAGTCGCGGATTTTTTACCTTTGTCGCCGAACCTGATCCAAGTGAAAGCACTTCGATTATAAATAAAGTTTTTACTTTAATCATCGATCGTTCCGGAAGTATGGGTGGCACAAAAATAATTCAAGCCAGGAATGCGGCAAGTTTTATTGTTGAGCATTTAAACGAGGGTGATAAATTTAATATAGTTGATTTTTCAGGTGACATAAGTTCTTTACAGTCCACACATGTTGATTACAATACCGTAAATGAAGGAGTTGCTTTAACTTATATCTCCAATCTAGTTGCTGGAGGTATGACAAACATCTCCGGTGCTTTTAGTGAAGCGATCCCTCAATTTTCTGCCGCTTCAGATACAACAGCGAATATAATTATTTTCTTTACAGACGGACAAGCCACTTCAGGTATCACCTCTACAAGCGGGATCCTTTCTCATGTCCGAGATCTGGTAAATACCTCCGAGACCAATATGATGATCTTTACATTTGGGATTGGTTCTTACGCTAATGAGCAATTATTAAACCAATTGGCTACTGAGCACAGTGGATTGGCCGAATTTCTGGGTGATAATGAACTTGAAGAAAAGATCACGAATTTTTATTTGTTGATCCAGAATCCGGTCTTATTAAATACTCAGATGTCTTTCTCTCCGGATATTGTAAGCGATGCTTACCCTTCACCATTACCCAACCTCTATATCGGTCAGCAAATGATCGTTGCCGGAAGATATTCGTCTGCCGATCTTCTTACAATAAATCTCAGTGGAGATGCTTTTGGTCAACCGATAACTTATTCCTATGATCTTAATTTAGCTGATTCCAGCATTGAAAAATATCAATTCTTACCTAAGATCTGGGCTAAGAAAAAAATCGAACACTTAATGATCGAATATTATAGTTATGGTGAATCAAGTACGGAAGCTTTGGAAATCAAGGAAGAAATTGTTTTATTAAGCTTACAATTTGGAGTAATTACGCCCTTTACCAGTTTTTCGGAAGATCGACCAACAACGGGTATCGAAGAATTTGATGAAGCAATGAATGAAAGTATAGCCACGACCTTCACTCTTCTGGGTAATTATCCTAATCCCTTTAATCCTTCAACCACAATTAAGTTCAATGTTGCAAATGAGGCTACCGGATTAATGAGGATCAATATTTACTCCGTTTCAGGAAAGCTCGTCAGAGTACTATTTATTAATGTAACCGGGGCAGGTAATTATGAAGTGTTCTGGAACGGAATGGACATGAATGGTAAATCAGTCCCTTCAGGTACTTACATCTATATCCTTGATATAAACAATACCTTATTAAGCGGTAAAATGATCTTGTTGAAATAGGTTTAAGGTTTAAGGTTTAAGGTTTAAGGTTTAATTTAACAAAACGTGTATTAAGTCATGAAAACATATCTCTTAATAATTCTTTTACTTGTGACAATTCTATTAAGCTCATGCTTTCAACTGGAGGATGAGATCATTTCCGATGGCACGCAAAAGTTGATTATTGATAATGCATTTTATAAAAATACTTTAACCGGATGCACAATTAAATTTGATTATTATGTAACGGAAGACACCTGTAATGTTAGCGGTTTCGCTATCCGTTGGGATGCGCACCGTAGCGGACAGGAAGATTGGTACATCATGCAAAAATGCATACCTGGTACTCGCTATACCATTCAGCGTACTTTCCGGCAAAATGCAACTGTCGCTCCAATCGTTATGATGCAGGGCTATAAATTAAACGATTGCGAAACATATCCTAAGCTTATAGCGAGAGATACCTTACAAATCAGAACATCAATAAAAATATAGATGGAAAATTTAAATGATGTCAAAAGGAATATTCCGCTTTTATGAAGAATTAAATGACTTTCTCCCAAAGCATAGAAGAAAAACTACTTTTGAAGCAGAGTTTAAAGAGAAAAGATCAATAAAAGATATGATAGAAGCACTCGGGGTTCCTCATACAGAAATTGACCTTATTTTGGTAAATGGGAAATCAGTAGATTTTAATTACATTCTCCAAGATAGAGACCGAGTAAGTGTATATCCTGTTTTTGAATCTTTTAATATTACAGATGTTACCCTGCTTAGAAAAGTCCCACTTCGCGGGCACAAATATATAGCTGATACAAATCTTGGAAATATAGTTAAATATATGAGGATCCTGGGATTTGATTTATACTACGATCCTTTACTTTCCACTCGTGAAATAATTGAAATATCCAAAAAAGAAAACAGAGTAATACTAAGCAAGAGCAAAAAGCTCCTTAAATTTAAAGATGTAAGCCATGGAATTTTTATACGCCCCGGTACAAGTACAGAACAGATAAGACGACTCATAGATTACCTGGATATTAAAGATAACATAAAGCCTTTTTCAAGATGTCTTCGTTGCAACGCTCTATTAAAGAGTGTAGCGAAGGAAAAAATCTTAGATAGAATTCCTCCAAAGACAAAAGAGTTCTGCGATGAATATGTTCAATGCCAATCCTGCGATAAAATTTACTGGAAAGGAACTCATTTTATCAATATGAAAAAGATCGTTAGACAAATACTCAATCAAACAGAATCTTAATGCTTCAAATTTAAGGGGCTTCGGGGAAACGGAAGGTCTTAATTTCTTTCTCTTCACGCGTCACAGGTTACGCATTACGAAAAAGACATTGTAATTTCCCTCAATAATATCTTACATTTATCTTCAAGTATTAGTAATACTAAAAGGAGCAAGAAAATGAAACGTCTTATTAGCATTTCGTGTGTGATTCTTGGGTTAGTATTTTTGTTTAGCGGATGTTGCCAATCCGACAAACTGCAATATAAAGCAGATATGGACCTGTTGATCAAATCAGAAGTCGAAACAGCTGTCAGCATGCTTAAAGCGATCGATCAAAGACGTCTGTCAGGTGATATTGATTTGGATGAAGCCAAAGAAACAGGCGCTTTTTTGCTGCGAGAACTCCGCTATGGTGAAGACGGCTACTTCTGGGCTGATACGAGGGAAGGTGTCAATGTGGTTCTTTATGGCCGCAAAGATGTCGAAGGTCGAAATCGTCTCGAAGACAAAGATCCCAATGGTATTTATTATGTAAAAAAATTCATTAAACTGGCAGATGCCGGTGGCGGGTATTTGGACTATTCCTTTACAAAACTCGGAGAACCCAAACCTCAAGCTAAACGTTCTTATGTCATGCTATATGAGCCATTCGGATGGATCGTCGGTAGCGGATATTATAATAAGTAGGAAGTAGGTAGTAAGTAGTAGGTAGTAAGTGGTAGGTAGTAAGGGTTATTGGCAAAATGAAAGTGCAACACCAAAGAGGTGGTTGCATGAAGCCCAAAAGTTGTATAAATTATCAAAATATCATTAATCAATTTGAAGAGAAACGTTATGATCAAAAAAAACTCATTGCGTACAGAGACAAAGTCAATTGCATGTACTTTGAGGAAGGATTAAGCAAGCGAGAGATCATTAAAAAAGTTTCGATGAGCAGTCATTTTGTAGTAAAATGGACTCAATCCCCGGAGCAGGATATGACAGAAGATCATCGTGGTTGGAAGCAAGGCGATCGCCGAAAATGGACACAAGAAACAGAAGATCGTATTAAGCAAATCCATCGCAAATTAAGTGAATCAGAACAGGAGTTTTTTACGGGGGCAACTGCTGTCAGTCAGACGTGGTTAAAAGTATATGAAGATGCTCCGCCACCCCTTAGGACCATTGGTCAAATTATGAAAGATTTGAGTCTACCGTCTCATCCAAAAGGTAAAAGTAAGGGTGCTGCCAAATACCTTCATTATCCCGAAAACACTCTTTATGGTGGATATTTAGGCAATCGTGTTATGGAAGCAGACTTTATTCAGCGACGCTATCTTCAAGGAAATGGAACACCTTTAAACTTTGTGGGATTCTCTGCAAAGAAGGACCCAAAGTTTAGGTATTATAAGCGCATAGAAGATTTAACAGTTGATAATTTCATTGATGCTTGTGATGACTTTTTGGATAAATTTGATAAACCGGATGTTCTTAAATTAGATAATGCTTCCACATTTATTGGAAGTATATCCGGTAAACGTACCTTAAGCCGAGTGATGCTATATTTGCTTCAAAAGCAAATTATCCCGGTATTTGCAGTACCGAGAAAACCTTTCAGTCAAGGATCTATAGAAGGCAATAACAGTGTATTCTCTCGCTTCTTTTGGAATCGTCGGCATTTTGAAAATATAGAAGATTTAGACCGCCAATTGGAATGGTTTAATGCGGCCTCACTTCGTTATAGCGGTTATGAAAACCCCGAACAAAAATTCGAACAAAAACTGTTTATACCCAAGGTTTGTTTTTTGCGTCAGATCCATGAAAGTAACACACATCCGGGGAAAGGAATGATCAATATTTTAAATGAAGAAATTTTACTTCCGGCTGATTGGATCAATTTTTTCGTTTTAGCAGAATGGAATCTTAATTCACAAAAACTTATTGTATCTTTGGAAGAAAATGAGACTTTGAAAACACTTAGTGATATTAAGTTCAATATAAATAAAACTACTATGAGTAAATTGAAAAATACCGTTGCACTTTCATTTTGCCAATAACCAGTAAGGAGTGAAAAGCAATACATTAATTAATTCTGAGTGTATGCTCACTACTCACTTCTTCGTACTCCCTACTCATAAAAAAGGAGTTATCCATGGTTTATATCTTGAGTTTTCTTGCTCTCTTCCTGTTTGGGGACAAATTAGTTGCGCAGCATGAGATCTGTCACGATCCTAATTTACGACTATATCAGCTCGAATATAAGAATTCCTCAGGTGAAGTTGCCATTACTACATTTTATTATAATAAAAAAGGCCTCATGGAAAAGGCACTCTGGGAATGTAAGGACGGATCCCGAATATCAAATAATATCTATCGGTATAACGATAAAGATCAATTGATATCCGCTTATCGTGAATTTTCAGATGGCCTTACATCTTATGAGAATTTCTTATATGATGAAAGTGGCAAGAAAATACACGAGACCTTTTTACGCTCAGATGGTGTAACCGGGACAGCTGATTATATTTACGATAAAAAAGGACAATGTGAACATGTAAGTTGCAATCGCTATAAAGGTTGGATAAGTGGCGATATTATCTACAAGAAAAATAAAAAAGGACCGGTCCAAGAAGCTAAGATCGTCAGAAATAACGAGATTATTGGAAATATCACCTTCGAATATGATGAACATGATAATTTGATCAAGGATACTTGGATATTCGAAGATGGATTTACGCAGACCTTTGTTTATAAATACGTAAAACGTGAGATGTAAAACGCGCATGTATAAATATTATGTTGATGTAGAGACGCAAAATCTTGCGTCTCTACAGTATCATGACAAATTTTCGTCTCAACAACCAACTCTCCACCATCGACTTCTTCCGGCATAAAGCATTACGCCGCTACCATATAAAATATTTCTTCTCAACAAATCAACGATTCAACATTTCAACAATTTCTTCTTTTCGACTTATCGACTATATTGGGGTTAAAACCCCGATTCATTTGGAATCAACAATCCCCGGGTTGAAACCCGGGGCTAATCATGTTCCCCAGTAAAATATTTCTTTTCAACTATCGATCCATCAACACTCTTCTTCTATTTTGATTTTAGCTAATTATTTTGTATATTTTATGTTGTTGGAAAAAGGAAATATAACATGAAACGACTTCCACTTATTCTTCTCTTGATC
>DAOVOB010000182.1 GCA_030629925.1 Fidelibacterota bacterium | reverse complement strand
CATATCAACAACCTTTGATGAGATCGCAAGAGAGATCAAACAGAAAAGGATAAGTTCTACATTCTTAAAGACAATACCCATGGTCAAGATGATTACTGTGTCAATGATCATAAAAGAGACACCCAGAGAAAAGTGAAAATGTTTATTTATAATTCGAGCAATAATATCAGAACCACCCGTAGTACCGCGACCCTTCATGATAATACCGAGACCACCACCCAATAATAGTCCACCATACACTGTTGCAAGAAGAGGATCATTAGTCACAGGTGGTAATTTCAGGACCACATCAAGCAAATCTGAGAACAAAGAGATCCAGATAATACCCCAAAATGTTTTCATCCCAAATTTGCGTCCAAATATTTTAACACCCAGAATAAACAAGGGGATATTCAAGGCAAGCATTGTAATACCGGCCGGCCAGTTGTACATATGGTAAAGAATAGTTGAAATACCCGATATGCCACCGGCTGAGACCTTGTTGGGAATTAAAAAAAGCATCAAGCCTACAGCCATGATCAAGGACCCAACCATGATCATCACGTAATCCAATAAATCTTTCTTTCGTATCTTATCGCGTTCTGTCATACACACCTCCATAATTCGCCGGAATATAGGATATTAAATTTCAAGAAGCAAGAAAGAGAAAACTAGTAATTGGAGTTCGGAGGAAGGGGGTTCGGAGTTCGGAGTTCGGAGTTCGGGGTATAGGAGTAAAGACACAATACATTAATTATTGCATGCATCACTGAAATCTATATTCTTATATCTCAGATTACCGATCACAGATTACTTCTTTACAAGAATCATCATCAAAGAACCGATGAAAATAAAAATAAGATTGGGGGTCCATACCGCCCAGAAGGGAGAAGCAACACCCGCAATTCCAATAACTTTACCAAAAGTAAGTAAGACATAAAAAGCAAACAGTAACATAAGACTGGCGGCAACACCACTACCATAACCACCGGATCTACGCTGGAAAGTAACAAGAGGAATTCCCATAAGAATGACAATGAAACAGGCAAAATTCATGGCCGTGCGAAAATAGAGATTGGTTTCCCAGCGCATGGTTTCCATTCCCAATTGCCGAGAGCGATCAATAAAGCCCCGCAACTGTCTAAAGGTCATATTTTCTGGACGTACGCTTTTTTGGCGTAATTCTCTGGGACTCACATCGAGTTCTAAAATAAGCGTATCATGTTTCGTGAAAATTTCTTCGTTATCTGAAAATATGCGATGTTGAACATTTAAGAGCATCCACTGCTCTTTTTCATCCAGCCAGCGTACATGTTGCGCATCTATACGCTCAGTGATCTTACCCTCGATCACGCGATGCAAACCCGCAAACCTTCCCCGTCCATTTGTAATATTATAACGACGAATAGTAAATATCTGATGATCCGGTAATTGGAAGTAAACCTGACGATGAATTTTTTGCTCGTGGCTTTTTGTTGTAAGTTTCATGTTGTTCTCCTGGAACTCAGTGACTTCCTGTTGAGCAGGTACGACAACAAAATCCTCAAATAGAAATGAGAAAATACTTAAAAGCAGGCCAAAGATCAGAAAGGGTAATGCCAGACGATAGAGACTTAAACCACCTACTTTAAGAGCAGTAAGTTCATTGAACTTATTAGTTTGTCCAAAAAAGAAAACCACTGCCAATAAAGCCGATACCGGGAAACACCAATGTAGCATCCAGGGGATCACCAGCCAGTAATAGTGAACAACTTCTGCGAATGTCAGTTTATTATCTAGGAATTGAGCGATCTTTTGAACAAGATCAACAAGGAGAAAAATGCAAATAAAGGTCAGCATAATAAACAAAAATGAGCGTAGGTACTGTTTAAGCATGTGACGATCAAGCTGTTTCATTATTTGCTCAGCTTTTTCTGTTTAAGTTTAAGATAATCTATACTTTTCGGAGTAGATCGCAGTATAGTAAACTCAAATTGTTTTATTGTCAGTACTTCTCCACTTCCCGGAAAGCGATCTAGATGATCCAATAGGTAGCCCGCAATAGTTTCATATTCACCTTCGGGAAGGTTCAAACGATATTCGTCATTCAGGTAGTCAATCTCGGTACGACCACTCATTGATAGATCACCGTTTGAATGCTTCTTTACATTTCCGGCATTTTCATCGTATTCATCATCAAATTCTCCGAATATTTCTTCGACGATATCTTCCATTGTTACCAATCCTGAAGATACTCCAAATTCATCTACGATAATCGCAATACTGGTTTTAGTTTCCTGAAAATCTTTTAGCAATTCAATAATACTTTTGCTTTCGGGATAGAATTTTATAGGACGAATAATTGGTTTAATATCCTTTTCACCATTTAATATATCACGTAAGGAAATATAACCAATAATGTGATCAATATTATCTCTATAGATGATGATTTTAGAAAATCCCGATTGAACAAAAGCTTTCTTTAGTTTGTTTATAGTTGCGTCTTCCGATAAAGCAATAATATCTGTACGGGGAGTAATGATCTCGGAAGCTGTTGTTTCCGAAAAATCAAAAACATTGTCAATGTATTTCTTTTTATCTTCGTTGAGGATACCCTTTTCATAACTGTCATAAATACTTTGCTCTATCTCTTCACGACGGATCATAATATTCTCAGGCTCCGCATCGCTTTTAAATAGCTTCAACAAACCCGCTATCATCTTTTCAAAAAATCTGGCAAAGGGATGTAAAATGACTCCGGGGATCTTTATGATCGCACAGGAAAATAGCAAATATGAGTTTGGTCGTTTACGGATAAGGGATTTTGGCAACACCTCACCAAATAAAAGAATGATAGCAGAAATCAATAAAATGACCTGCCACCAATCGAAACCACCATAACTTATTAAGAAGAGTGTCGCAAATGTGGTAGTTAACACATTAGCAAGTGTGTTGCCAACCAAGATCATTGTCAGATAATGCTGACGATCTTCATACATGCGAAGAGCAGAAACAGCAAAAGGTTTTTTCTGGGATACCCATTTTTGTAACTGTAGCGGGTGTGCAGAAATAACCGCAATTTCAGACCCGCTGAAAAAAGCAGAAAGTATCAGTCCTAAACCCGCAAGTACGATATCAGTAATCATAAAGATAGTTTACCGAAATTCACTGTAAAAAACAAGAAATGAGCTTGGGAATAAGGTTTAGGGGTTTAGGTTAAGGTGCTGAGCACTGAGAAGATGAGCATTGAGAAAGAGTGTGTCATCTTGAGCTCTCCTTCGTCACCCCGAAGTCTCGGGGCGGAGAGTAAACGTAGTCGCCTGTCCACCAAAGCCTTGGCGTAGGTGGAAAAGATCTATTCATGTCACATAATAATTTAATATTTGAAGTTCCCCGCTTTCTTCTTACCCTTTTCCCTTACTATATACTGTTCACAGATCACCGATTATTGATTAACGTTCACCTATTTCCCAATTCTTAATTTTTCACTCTTGACCAAAATACCCTTGCATAGAATGTCAAAGTGCATTATAATTCATTGATGAGTATGGGAAAACAACATCTTCTAATCTACCTAACCGGTAAAAACTCGAGAGAAATCTCGTTTTCTCGTAATGCTTTCATATTTATGCTGGTTTTAGCAGGGTTTTTCTTAGTTAGTCTTGTTGTTGGATCCACATATTTTGGCTATCGCTACCTGTCTTCCAACTATTTTTCAGCCAATAATAT
>DAOVOB010000041.1 GCA_030629925.1 Fidelibacterota bacterium | reverse complement strand
ATATGCCAGGAAAAATGACATCCCATTTGATTGGCATCCACGTTTTCATGATCGTGTATTACGAATTGAAAATGATGAATTAAATATTAAACGGCAATATATTAAAAATAACCCTATGCAATGGGGTACACATAATGATTAATGGTCGTTAATATCCTTGATATTTCCCAAATATTTAATTAAAGTACTACGTTATTTCAAAATCTAGGAGAAAATATGTTATCTATTATGTTACAAGTAGCAAATGGTGCTGCTGAAGGTGCAACTGGCGGCCGTGGGATCATGAGCTTCCTACCTTTCATTTTAATCATTGTAGTTCTATGGTTTTTGATGATCATGCCTCAACGCAAACGTCAAAAAGAAACCAAAAAAATGCTCGAAGACTTGTCACCGAAAGACAAAGTTGTCACCATTGGTGGGGTTATCGGTACAATCGTCAAAGTAAAGGCTGATTCCATTGTCTTGAAACTTGGAAAAGAAACAGAAATGGAAGTTCGTAAGAACGCCATCGCTTCCAAGATAACTAAAGAAACCGAGACAAAAGAAGAAGCAAAGAAATAAGACAAATTTAAGCCCGTTCTTTATGGGCGGGCTTCTCTTTTAGGCAATGAAATGATATTCCCCATTCGTATATACGGTGATCCTATTTTAAGAGGAAAAGTTCCTGAATTAAATTCATTTGAAGAAGTTTTACCTTATGTGGTTGATATGATAGAGACCATGTATGATGATGACGGTATAGGTCTTTCAGCTAATCAGGTAGGATTAAAAATTCGCTTCTTTGTTATTGGCATGAATGCCTTTGAAGATGGTCGCGGTGATTCAATTTTTATCAATCCGGAGATATTGGAATCATCGGAAGAACTTTGGGATTATGAAGAGGGCTGTCTATCTGTACCGGGTATTCGTGAGGTCGTCACTCGCCCTCTGACGATCAAGGTTAAATATCTTGATGATCGTGGAAAGGAACATGAAGAAATCCTGACCGATCTTGCCGCACGTGTTTTTCAACATGAAATTGATCACCTGAACGGCATCTTTTTCGTCGACCGTATATCCCCCCTTAAACGCACGTTGAACAAGAAAAAACTCAGAGCGTTAGCGGAAAAATACACTAAGAAATAATATTATTCAACCCCTTCGGGGTTGTTGTTTTTTGTGTAGTTTGCTCATATACTGTTATTGAATCCCTACGGGATTCTTTTTTATATATTAATGCTTTTTGATTTGTGGTAATTGAACTCCGTTACTAATAAAACTCCGTTGCTAATAAAACCCTGACGATAATTAGATCTTGTTGTTAATAGAGCTTTGCTGGTAATAGAACCCTGACGATAATTGGATCTTGTTGTTAATAGAACCCTGACGATAATTAGATCTTGTTGTTAATAGAGCTTTGCTGGTAATAGAACCCTGACGATAATTAGATCTTGTTGTTAATAGAGCTTTGCTGGTAATAGAACCCTGACGATAATTAGATCCTGTTGTTAATAGAACTTTGCTGGTAATAGAACCCTGACGATAATTAGATCTTGTTGTTAATAGAGCTTTGCTGGTAATAGAACCCTGAAAGGGTTCAATAACAGTATATGGGCATTACTTCATTATTTTACAACCCTGAAGGGGTTGAATAAGCGGACCGAAAATAGAATTCAGGTAAGCTATATATTGATTCTTGTCTCTTGTATCTTTTCTTTAATCTTTACACTTTTATCTTTAATCTTCTTATATTTCAGCAAAACAAGGATCAACAATGAAAATAATTTTCATGGGTACACCCGAATTCGCCGTTCCGGCACTTAATGTTTTGGTGGGCTCACATCACGATGTACTGGCTGTTGTGACCGTACCCGATAAACCAAAGGGTCGCGGACAAAGCATGGCAATGTCTGATATAAAAAAACGGGCGCTTGAACTGGATCTGCCTGTTTTTCAACCGGAGAAGTTAAAAGATCCGGTATTTATTAAAACGCTACATGCTTTTAATCCCGATATTCTTGTTGTTGTCGCTTTCCGTATTTTACCGCCGGAAGTTTATGGGCTGCCAAAATTTGGCGCCGTTAATGTTCATGCATCCCTTTTGCCGAAATATCGCGGTGCTGCGCCTATTCATTGGGCGGTGTATCATGGTGAAAAAGAAACCGGTGTTACGGTTTTTCAGATCGATAAAAAGGTTGATACGGGCGGGATCATCCTTCAGGAACGGATCCCTATTCTGGAAGATGATACGACCGGTAATTTATACAAAGTTTTACAACAATTGTCCGCTGACGCTCTATTGAAAGCTCTGGATATGCTGGAAAATGATAAAGTGGACTATATCCAACAGGATGATAGCGCTGCAACACCGGCTCCCAAGGTCCATCCCGATACCGGAAAACTTGATTTTAATTTAACTTGCGAAGAACTCTCCAGATCCATTCGTGCATTTTCCCTCTGGCCTGGTTCATTTTTTAATTTAGATGGTCAACGTATCAAGGTGAGCAAAGCCTCATTCGAATTGCATCCCGATACAAATCCCGGTAATATCGAGATCCTGTCCAAAAAACAATTCGCCATTCATTGCAAAGATGGCTATTTCCTGCCGCAGGAATTGCAGTCTCCCGGCAGACGTAAGATGGATATTGTGGATTGGATGAACGGGAATGACCTGAGGTCAGGGCAAAAATCAAAAGTATAAAGGCAAAAGGAACTATAAACTATAAACGAAGAACGATAAATATTAGTTGTTAATTGTCAATTGTTAATTGCTAACTGAATTGTCCTTTGTCCTTTATCAATTGTCAATTGCCTGCCAACGGCACCCCGAACTATCGGGGCACTGGTCAAGAAAGCTACGAATGGCGTAGCGTGACCATTCATTATTGTTAAGTAGAAAACAATTGTTTGTAATGTTTCTCAATAACATCTTTATACTTTTGTTTCCCATGGTCAGACAAGAATGACTTATCAACAAATTTAAGCATATCGGATTTTAATTCTCTGAATTCTTCGACTGTTTTATTTAAGATATTTTCTTTGATCTCTAATCGTTTTCCCAATTCTATAAAGCTGTTGATGGTGTAGTCATAGGATGTTGATAATAGGTGTTCTTTTGTCCTCTCCATTTCTTTGAAAAGATTCATAGCAATCTGAGGATCCTGAATGTGCAGCTTTGTATTCATGAGATCATATGACGGAGATAACAGCATATCGCCATCCTTAGATTCCAAAAATGAAAGGTTTTTGAGATGAACATCACCGTTTCCTGTCAGAAAATTGAAAATGAGAATTTTAATGAATTTTATTTTGTCTGTTGGATTAAGTTTTTCGCCCGCATCTTCATAGGAGAATGAATTATATTTATAATATTTGTCTTCGGGTGTCGCATTCAACACAGAAACAAAGTCTTCCTGACGCAATTTATTTCCCTTATTATCCCGATCAAATCTTCGGGTAAGATAGACGGGTTCCCCATTGGCAAATTGCATAAAAGCACATTTCGCTGTTGAAATATTTAATAATTGATCGGCCATCGTCATGGTCACATGTTCATTTGCGGGAGAATCCATTGCGAGTGTTTTTCTTGAATCCAGAAAAGGTTTTACAATGTACATGGATTCGATGTCAATGTTCGGAACCAAGAGTTTATTCTTGTTTCTCCCGATGAATCCCTTGGGCTGTACGCCGGAAATGCTGAATCCCGAAGGATAGCTCTGACTTTTATTTTCAATGTCATCCCAGTTAAAATCAAGAACAGGGAAGACCTTTGACCTGTTGAATAATTTACTTTCGCAGGCCGGACAGAATCCTCTTGTATCATCTTTTAAACATCCGTTGCAATACGCCATTATTCCTCATTTCTTTTGATCGTTATTGCTCCGATCGTATCATGACCACAGGTGTTGATCAGTAAATTCCAGTCATCATGTGTATCAATACCAAGGGCCTTGCATTGCAGCTCACGGTTATATCCCTCAGAGAGCATGGACTGAAAAAGCGGAAATAATATGTTTGAGTGATATGTTTTTTGAGATTTTGGCATATTTACCGAGATCGGGTAGCCATCTTCATCCTTGATGAAATCATTGTCGTATTCAAAATGATAGCCGTTTTCATCCCGCCACAGCAAGCCGGCAAGATATTTTTCCTTGTAGATGACTTTGACCTTCATTTATTGTCTCAGTTCAAGTTTTATCTCAAGGTTCAAGTAATGCAGTATCTCATTCAAGGTGTCGAAAGAGGGATTGGCTTTACCTCCTTCGATCTGTGACAGTGTCACCACGGATAATCCCGTATAATCGGCAAGCACTCTCTGCGAGATAGCCAGAGTCCTTCGTCTCTCCTTGATTGTTTGACCTAATTCTTTTTTTGTCATGGTAAAAATTAAATTATATTTAAACTTCTATGACAAATATAAACGTAATCGCATGAGATGTCAAGAATATTTAAATATAATTAAATAATGACGACAATTACTGTGTTTGCTTAAGGTATTGTGGGGAAAATTAAAATATATTTAAATTATGGTGGCGATTCAAAAACTTTAATCATTCCGGGAGACGGAAGAGGGATGTGGTAGATTGGATGAATGGGAATGACCTGAGGTCAGGGCAAAAGTCAAAAGTATAAAGGCAAAAGGCAAAATACGACGAAGCCTGCCTGCACACCGTCCCGATGCTTCGGGATAGCGTAGGTGTGTCATCTCGACCGGAGAGAGCAAAGCGAGCGTAGTGGAGAGATCTATTCATGCGAAAGAGATTTTAAAACGATGAACGATGAACATATTGGACCCCTCCCGGGGTCCGTTTCCATTTGGGATAAAATATTACTATATTTGACCCCTTGCGGGGTCTACAGGGAAATAATTGAGAAATTGAAAGGTTGTCAATCTGTCATCCTGAACGAAGTGCCTGTTCACCGTAGCTCATTGAGCGCAGGTTGGAAAGGATCTATTCATGCGATGGAAATCTTGAAACGATAAACGATGAACGATGAACATATTGGACCCCTCCCGGGGTCCTTTTTTAATTTGAGATAGGATTCTATCATATTCGACCCTTTGGGGTCTCCAAGGAATTGTGCCTTGTGAACCTTTGCGTCTTTGTGTGAAGTATTATTCTTAACTGCCCGCAAGCGGCGGTTCAATGTCACCCGTTGACGCTGAAACCTCTACAACAATTTCGTGTCAAACCTTTATTAAAACCCGCATGCTTTATGCCCCAATGTTATAGGCTGAAATTATTGTTAACTGTTTAAATAATAATTATTTAAAGCAAGCATTTCTTAGAAAAATGGTGTATCATGTTAACAGGTTTAAGCCATTTATGATTTCAATCAGTCATTATTTTATTTTGCTACTCACATAATATAACCTTTACTCCAGCAAATGATTTCTTATTGAACTACGGATCGTCGAGCCGACAGGAGTTTATTCTATACAAAATTCTCAAAGGAGAACTCATGAAAATACAACGCTTAGGTGTTATTGGAACTTCAAGAAAAGAAAATGAAAAACGCGTACCCATCCATCCGGATCATCTATCACGTTTACCTGAGGATGTCAGGAAACAATTAATTTTTGAAAAGGGATACGGTGCACCTTTTGGTCTGAATGATGATTTTTTTGTTTCTCAAGCCGGAGGCGTTGCTTCTCGTCATGAATTATTGACTGACATTGCTTCGGTCATTATTGCGAAACCGGTATTGGCAGATTTACAAGAAATACGTGAAGGAGGCTTCATTTGGGGTTATCCGCATTGCGCGCAGCAAGGTGATATTACGCAAACTGCCATCGATCGAAAATTAACACTCATTGCTTTTGAGGATATGTTTGTCTGGTCTCCAAATGGTCAAAAGGGCAGACATACCTTTTATAAGAATAATGAAATGGCAGGCTATTGCGCCGTGATTCATGCATTACAATTAAGGGGTATTGATGGTCATTTTGGTAAGCAACGTAAAGTCGTTATTTTTAGTTTTGGAGCGGTAAGTCGTGGGGCTATTTATGCACTCAAAGCTCATGGTTTCGGAGATATTACCATTTGTATTCAACGACCTGATCAAGAAGTACGCGAAGAAATTTTAGATGTTAATTACGTTCGCATGCGTAAAGGCAAGAAGGGGGAAGCCAGAATGGTAACGATAGAACATGATGGGACGGTTGAACCTTTATCCAAGTTGATCAGTGAATCTGAGATCATTATTAATGGCACCTATCAGGATACAGACAATCCTATCGATTTTGTTACAGAAGATGAAAAAGACATCTTAAAACCGGGTAGTTTAATTATTGACGTTAGTTGCGATGAAGGAATGGGATTCTATTTTGCCAAGCCAACATCGTTTAAAAATCCAATACTGGATATTGAAAACATCCACTATTATGCCGTTGATCATACCCCAAGTTATCTATGGGAAAGTGCTTCAAGATCAATATCTGCCGCACTCATTGTTTATTTAGCAACAATTTTAGATGGTCATGATAGTTGGATGAAAAACACGACCATTCAAAAGGCGATTAATGTTGATGCCGGTGTGGTTAAAAAAGAATCTGTTCTAACTTTTCAGCATCGCAGGTCAGATTATCCGCATGATTTTATAAAGAGTTGAAATGTTGAAAAGTCTATGAGGTGAATAGTCGAAGAATCGAAAGCCTCTCACAAAGTCACGAAGAATTCGAAGGCACAAAAGCAAGATTATCATATCGCCCGGAGAGAGGGACGAGCAAAGCGACGAAGTTTTATAGCCTGTGTTAGGTGAGGTAGAATTATTCCATTATTTTTTCAAGATAATAACATTCATCATAAATATTTTTTGAGTTATCTATTTTGTATATCTTGAATCCGCATTTATTAACATAAAAATTATGATTCCTCTTTGAATATCCAGGTGTTGAAGTTTTCCAAATTCTTGTTTCAGAAAATAAGTCTTGTATAAATACCCAAGCTTTATAACCAAAACCTTGATTAGAAAATGCAGGATCTATAAAAAGCATTTCTAAAGTCTTTTCTAATTCACCGCTTGTACTTATGAAAAAAGCTCCCAATACTTGGTTTTTATTAGAAAACTTAAATGAGATTATTTCATCTTTGTTTATCCACTTCTCCAAAAATGTTCCATCATCATAACCGCTGGGTCCCCCGGTCTCCAAATCTGTATGTAAAGAAGTATCATGATCAAATGCTTTTTTCATAATTTTAGATAGTACAGAGATATCTTTTTTAAATATTTTATCAAATTTTAGATTCTGAAGTTTGCTCAATTTTACCTCTATTCTATTTCACCTAATGTTATTCTATATGTACCGGTACATCTATATTTTTTATTGCCTGTTTCGTTTCCCATGGCTTTTATTATTTAAGAAGTAGCAAACTAATAAAATTCAACTTTATTCGCAATGTTAATTTGGGCAACGAGAAAGGAGTAAGAAGTAGGGAGTAAAGAGTAGGAGTGGATGACTATTTCTTGCCACAAGAATTACGGTCCCCAGGTAAACGGAAGATAGATGTGGTGGACCTGTCGAAAAGTCGAAAGGGCCGTGCCTTTGTGAGAGGCATATTATATTTATAGTGTCTTCAAAACCCTTTGTGCCTCTGTGTGAGGTTTTATCGCTTTCATCAAAGGAAAATCAAGATCGCTTTGAGCTGCGGGAAGTGTAATCGTCTCTGTCATGTTGAATTCCTTATATCACAACAAAGATAGGGGCTTTAAAAAGATGAGACAAAGAAAGTTTTAAAATTGATGGGTAGCATTAGTCCTAGTGTCAGCCCATTGTTATTGCCCAATAAGGGACGACAAAATTGGTT
>DAOVOB010000135.1 GCA_030629925.1 Fidelibacterota bacterium | reverse complement strand
CGTTTGCCTATTTCGCGCACACCGTACATAACCGTTGTGTGGTCACGGCCGCCAAGGCGTAGTCCGATAGTTTTCAATGAAGCGTTGCATAATTCACGACAAAGATACATCATTACCTGGCGGGCAAGTGCCACCTCTTTGCGACGACCTTTGCCGATGATCTCATTTTCTGTGACTTTGTAATAGCGAGTCACGACCTTTTGGACCGTGTCGATGGAAATGATTCGGTCACGTTTTACACCTTTTATGTCCATGAGTACGGATTTTGCCAAACCCAAGGTTATATCAATGTGGTTCAAGGAAGAACGTGCCAGCATTGTTGTTAGGGTGCCCTCAAGCTCTCTAATGTTTGAGCTGATGTTCTGTGCGATAAATTCAATAACTTCATAAGGAATATCAAGATTCTCGATCAGGGTTTTATGTTGAAGGATAGCAATACGAGACTCAAAATCCGGTGCTTGTACATCGACCATCAATCCGGATAGAAAACGGGACACAAGACGTTCTTCCAGACCCTCTAGCTCCTTCGGAGGCTTGTCCGAAGTAATAACAATTTGTTTGTCTCGCTGGAGCAAATCGTTAAAAATATGAAAGAATTGTTCCTGTGTCCCTTCTCTTGATTTCAAAAACTGGACATCGTCCACTAGCAAAATGTCAGCTTGCTTATATAGCAAAGAAAAGTCATTTTTTTTATTGTTCTGAATGGCGTCAATAAAGTCGCGCATAAAAGTATCAATTGAAACATAGATGACCCGAGCGTAAGGATTACGCGCATAAGCACGATTTCCAACAGCTTGCAATAAATGGGTTTTTCCTAGTCCTGTCCCGCCATAAATAAAAAGAGGATTGTAAGATCGTCCAGGGTTTTCAGAAACAGAGGAGGCAGCAACCTTAGCAAATTGGTTGTGTGGTCCCTCCACAAATTCTTCAAAAGTAAATCGGCTGTTGAAGGTTGAATAAACATCAGGTTGAGGTGGCTTAGGCTGGTTCTGCGCCTTAGGTATTGCCGGTAGGTTGGGTAAGAGAATATCAGTTGTATTTGATTCTTGAGCTTTTCTTTCCGCCTGCCTCACGGTGTTGATGATAAACTGAACTTTTTTATTTGCCGGAAAATGTTTATCAATGATTGGGGATAGCGTGTCCCAATAATTAAATTCAATAAATTCTATATGAAATTTATTCGGCGCCGAAAGGGTTAGCACATCACTTTCATTAGAACAAAATTGTAAAGGAGAAAACCAAGACGCAAAACTTTGTTTATTTAACGAAGTTTCCAGATCCTTTAAACAGGCATCCCATTGTGTTCCCTCAAGAGTATCAGTTATATCAAGTTTTATGTTATCCACACCCAAATCCACAGTTATCCACATTATACCAACACTTTCTGCACACCCCAAGAATACATATTGTTTATTGATAAACAATAACTTACACCATTTATTTACTTGCTTGGCTCAAAATGATAAAAGTTGCTAAAGCGCCGGCATTTCAATTATCCACATGTTATACACATTATATACATGGTTCAAATTAAGTCAATCTTAAGAAAAAAACAAGAAAAAAAGTGAAAAATTAAAAGAGATCGGAGATAAGGCATTATATTTTCTTTTGCTACCAACTTCGGCACCCCGAACTATCAGGGCGCTGGTCAAGAAAGCTACGGAGGGTTATTCAATGAAAAAGTGCAACTTTTTCATTGAATAAAAAAACTTGCGGCTATTTGATGAACCCGTTTTATACGGTGGGTGCCTGCCGCCGGGTTCAATCTTCCTTAATCCTCCGTAGCCTTGGCGTAGGGGGAAAGGCCTGATTTCCACCAGCATTGAGCTGAGCTCCCAGTTAATCAATGTTGATTCAAAAAAATATGTACCGCAAGTTTAATTCAAATATCGTTTTTAAATTAAGCTCAATTTACTTCAAAGACAATGATTTTTCTTTTTAAAGGCTAAAAATTTATGTAGTATTTCGGTAATATGAAGCACTTACGTAAACTAAAAACAGACAGTATTGCCAAAGAAGACCAACGCTTTGATTATAAGGCGTTAAAGGGATCTATAATAAAAAGCTCACCTAACACATTCCCCTTGTTTTGGGCAGAAGGTGACCGTTGGATCCCAGTATGTGTTCAGGATGAAAATTATGAAGGTGTGTCTGAAATTAATGCGCTTACATATTGGGAAGATAATACCTATGAAGAAGTTCTTTGGGATATTCTTAAAGCGGACAAGCTGAATGTTTTTGATATTGCCAAAGTGATCACCCTATTGGAAAAGTATTCACCGGCGTATGATAAAGAACTTTGGGCGAGAAGATTGAAGATCGGCATTGATCAATGGAGTAATATTTGGGAGCTAAGTCATTTCGAGATCGAATGGATATCATATTTTATCACAAAAAGCGCACCTCTAAAACGAATTTTGCATTTTTCAGCCCTTGATGTGCGCAAATTATTAGGACCGGTACTTTCCTTTAATCCCGGCATTAATATTTTGGAAGCTATTGCCGGTTTATTAAGTGAGATAGCACATCGGGAAAAGGTATCTACAGCGACAATTTGGGATAGGTTGAACATTCCTGAAATACTTGAAAACTTAGAATTACAATCATCGCTAAAGCTTCAAAATATACGAACAAAACTCTATGAAGCGCGTTATCCGACTATTGCGCG
Organism: Fidelibacterota bacterium; assembly: GCA_030629925.1. Classification (GTDB taxonomy): domain Bacteria; phylum Fidelibacterota; class Fidelibacteria; order Fidelibacterales; family Fidelibacteraceae; genus M50B103. Next base: position 1,823 of record DAOVOB010000135.1, on the reverse strand, counting down.
CTACCGTAAAAGCATGAATGAGCTTCTGGCCAATATCCCAAGATCAGCCGGTATTGATCTTCGTGCAGATCAGGATTTTGAGACACCCGGTATGCGCCTTCAGGCAGACGTGAGATCAAGAGGAGATATTGAAAAATTACAAAGCTGGTTAGAAAAACAAAAAAACCATCTTGAAAAGATAATTGATATTCAGAAAGGGAATGACAAGAATGACCCGGAACAGTAAAAGTTTTTCACTTGTTATCGGTGCTGTTGCCGTTGGCGTTGCTGCATTACTTTGGAGTCTAGATGGCGTATTTATTCGTCCTCAATTTTACCATTTACCTGCCGGTTTGGTTGTGTTCTTTGAACATGCACTGGGTTTTCTTGTTCTCATTCCATTTATGGTTCGTGGTCGCAAAGAAATTCAACAGCTTTCACCGGGCGGTTGGGGTTCCTTGATCTGGGTTTCTCTCTGGGGTGGTTTGCTGGGTACGCTTTTTATTACAAAGGCATTTTTTGCTGCTTTTGATCCTGAAGTCGGAACAACTCTGGCAACTGTAGTTATTTTACAAAAATTACAACCTGTATTTGCTCTCTTTCTGGCTCGTTTGATCCTAAAAGAGAAATTAAATAAAGATTTTTATGTTTGGGCTTTAGTCGCAATAATTGCAGCATATTTCTTGGCTTTTTCCCACCACGGTATACATCTTAAAGATATTCGCTTGGTCGATTCAGCATCAATTTATGCCCTAATGGCAGCTTTTGCCTTTGGTTCATCTACAGTTTTTGGTAAACGTTTTACAAATGAATTGAAGTTTGAAACAGCAACTGCACTGCGTTTTGGAACGACCACAGTGATGGCTCTTATCTTTATTTTAGTAGCAAAACAATTAACCGGTATCTCTGAAATGCAGCCTCTTCACTGGAAATTACTGGTACTTATTGTGTTTTCCAGTGGTGCTCTTTCAATGTTTATTTACTATTTCGGATTAAAACGCATTCCAGCTTCCGTTGCAACCATCTTTGAATTGGTTTGGCCACTCTCGGCCGTTGCTTTAGATTTTATTATCAACAAAAACACCTTGACCGGCATACAATACATAGCTTCCGCAGTATTACTGTTAGCATTTTTCATGATCGTTCGCCGTAAATCCGTTAAAGAAAAAATCGCAGATAAAGGAGAATAGTGTGAATATATATAAAGAAGAACGCCCATGGGGATATTTTGAAGTTTTAATCGATGCACCGAGTTTTAAGGTGAAAAAAATCACCATTAATTCAGGTTGCCGACTTTCTTTGCAATCACATAAAAAAAGGAATGAACATTGGATCGTGGTTGAAGGAAGCATGCGTATCACAACTGGAGATCATGTTGAAGATTATCCCAAGAATGCGCATATTTATATTCCCCATGCGACAAAGCATCGGATGAAAAACATCGGAAATGTACCCGCATCGGTCATTGAAATCCAAACCGGTGAATATTTCGGTGAAGATGATATTATCCGCTATGAAGATGATTATGGCAGGATATAGAAAGATAAAAGATAAAAGTAAAAAGATAAAAAACGGAATAAAACGGTCACAAATTTAAAAAATAAAGACACTTGATTTTTATATAGTCAATACGGAAAATTAACAGAAAATATCATATACAGAGGTTCATTAAGAGTTAAATCATTTTTAAGATGACTTAGATTTTTGAGCTGCAATAGACAATATAATTCCAAGAATAATTCCAAGAAGCGCCGCAAAAACAATTCGATATTCCGATGATATTAAAAAAGTGATCGTATGTGCCGGGATCCAGAAAAAAGGGATCGTTCGCTTAAAAACAAAAT
>DAOVOB010000060.1 GCA_030629925.1 Fidelibacterota bacterium | reverse complement strand
GTATGTGTATTGGCTTAGGTACCGGACTTCTCGAAGCCGGGGAAGTTGCTATTTCTGCTACAAACCGAAATTTTAAAGGACGTATGGGTGTAAAAGACTCGGAAGCTTACCTTGGATCTCCCCTTACCGTTGCTATGTCAGCTGTCAAAGGATCTATTGTTGCTGATGAGCAAGGTGTGCATAAACCTATTTACAGTATTCAAGAATTTCACAAATCTGAACGTAAAGCTTCAACAAGCATTCGCGAGGGATTTCCAGAAGAGGTCACAGGAAGATTGATTTATTGTCCTCAAGACAACCTAAATACCGATGGAATTTATCCCGGTAAATACACTTATATTGATACAATGACAGCCGAACAACAAGCTGAAGTTGTTATGGAAAATTATGATCCTGAATTCGTTAATATTGTTCATGAAGGAGATATTCTTGCAGGTAGTTTTAATTTCGGCACCGGAAGTTCACGCGAACAAGCCGCAACTGCATTCATGCATAAAGGCATCCAACTTGTGATCGCCGGTTCTTTCAGTGAAACCTATAAGAGAAATGCTTTAAACAATGGTTTTATTGTCATTGAATGTGCAGATCTCATACATGATCTCAACAAGACTTATATCGGAGATCAATTGACAATTAATACGGCATTAGAGATCATTGTGAATTTTAAAAAAGCAAGTATTACTGCCGGAGATAAAAGTTATAGTTTTAACCCTCTGGGCGATGCGGCACAACGGCTGATCATTGAGGACGGATTATTAAATATGATCAAAAATAATTAAGGAACATGCTATGAAATATTTTGTATTATTGCTTGTAACCATAACATTATTTTTAGGATGTTCTACTATGTATTTCAATAAAACACCCATGCCTTTAGCGGCGATTGATAAAGTGTATGAAGAGGTCGCCCTAGAGCCTGTGATGCAAAAAGAAGTCTTTCGTATGGCAATGACCGGATATTCAAAGATCGCGCCTAAGAACGACTCTCTGATCAGTATTATTGACTTTTCACGCCCTTCTACCGATAAACGCTTTTATCTAATTGACTTGGCTAACAAAACACTTGTTTATAATACATATACATCACATGGAGTCAATACAGGTGAAGATCATGCTATTGCTTTTTCAAACAAAAATGGCAGCCGTCAAAGCAGTTTGGGTTTCTACCTGACTGCTGAAACGTATGAAGGTAAACATGGTACATCTCTGAAACTGGATGGTCTTGAACGAGGTTTTAATAATCGTGCCAGAAAACGTTATATTGTTATTCACTCGGCGGATTATGTAACTGAAAGCTTCATCAAAGAACATGGGCGTCTCGGAAGAAGTTGGGGTTGTCCCGCTCTTCCTCCGGATCTCACACAAGATATCATCAAAAGAATCAAGGAGGGCAGTGTCCTTTTCATTTACAGTCATGATGATAGTTATCTTGCAAATTCAAAACTGATCCGTTAATATTATTTTATCACATAAAAAGAAAGCCCGTTAATAACGAGCTTATTAATTTCTATTTTATAATTTCTTATTTGAGTAATGTCATTTTTTGAGTAATGACTTCACTTCCTATAATTGTTCTCACGAAATAAATACCACTATTCAGATCTGAAGCATTAACTCGGAACTGATATTGTCTGGCTTCAAACGTGCCATCCAGAATCGACATGACTTGCTTGCCTGTAATGTCATACATCTTAATGCTAACATCCATAGTTTTAGTCAATTCAAATGGAATTGTAAAACTAGGATTGAAAGGATTGGGATAGTTTGAACCCAAAGTAAAATCTTCATTTTCATATAAAAGATTTTCGGGAATAACAATACTTACAGGGTCATGAGAAACTACATTTCCATCATAGTCCACATCTTCAAGAACGTAAGAATAGTTTACACCGGGTTTCACGTCTTTATCTATGTAAGAATAAGTGTTTTGTTCGGTTGTTGTACCCGCCCCATAAAGCTCATCATCGGTTTGGTATGAAGCAATAACTTCATAGGGGCTGACATCATCATCAGAATAACGAATTGCTCGTTTAACAATGTACCCTAAATTTTGAACTTCACTCTCGGTTACCCAAGCTAAAACCACTTCTGCATCTTCATATTGAACAGAAATTTCTTTTAATGTAATGGGGAGAGCAGGATCACCTGTATTGGAATAAACGATATCTGTAGTTTCAACCGCATTGGCCACTGATAATGCTTCATAAGTACTGTTTGATGCATCGTGTTCAGTATAGATTAATTCTAGATCGGCAATACCGTCCGGCCACGCAATATTTGAAAGACCCGAAGCACTTACTTCCATCTTAACACGGAATATAGTTGAAGGAGAACCGGAACTAGTTGATATATATGTATCAGAATCATAACCAGAATCATCAACAGCCTTAGTAGCCTCAACTGTAAATACAAAGATATTTGAAGTCATATCAGTTGGGTTTATGATTGAGTATAAGCCACCCCCATCAACGGCAAAAGGCCCCATTTTTGTAATTGAAACTATTTTTCCACTTGATTCTACACTTGAACCAAATACACTTGTATTATATTCAATATATACCATTCCATCGTCAAATATGTTACTTCCACTTCCACCATCGATATACACTTGTACATCAAATTCGTAGAATGTTTGCGTATCATTATAAGAAACGGTACCATTGGCATAACTTAATGTAACAGTACCCGTTTCCGCAAAAAGTTGTGGCACAATCACGACTATCAACAATAATGTTAAAATGATCTTTTTCATTTATCCTCTATAGAGCAGAGCTCTATTCATAGTTTAACTCGGGGAGACTATCTTTTCATATACCGTCTTATATGTTTACGACAAGATACTCACTCTGAGTATTTTCAATCAGCTTCTATGAGCTGTTATCAATTATGTTAAGGATCTTAGATCCTTGTTCTATTCAATAAGTTTTACGAAACAAGGTTCCGCAAACTTGAAATTTTATTTTACTAAAAGCATTTTCTGGGTATTCATAATACCCTCAACTTGTGTTCTTAACAGATATACGCCTGAACTCAAGTTATTGCCATTTACCAGCAGGTTATATTTTCCGGCAGAGAATTCTCTGTCAGCAACGATCTTAACCAAATGACCTGTAACATCATATAATCTGATATCTACGGTAGTTGCCGAATAAAGTTCAAAAGGAACTACAAAAGCCGGATTAAACGGATTGGGATAACTTGATGAGAATTCAAATTTATCATTTGAGATAATTTTAGATTCACGAATTGTCACAAGAACTGGTTCACATTCTCTAATGTGACCCCCAAAATCAACATCTTGAAGAACGTATGCATATGTAGTGCCTGGCTTTACTTTTTTGTCCCAATAAAGATAGTCTGTTTTTTTATTTATTGTGCCGGCACCAAGAAGTTCATCGCTTGTAAAATAACTTTCGATCTCTTCATATATTCCGATATATTCACCACTGACTAATGCGCGTTTTACTATAAATCCCTGATTCTCAGTTTCGCTTTCAGTTCTCCATCTTAAACGAACTTTTCCACCCTTATTGGCAACTTCAAAGTAGGCCAATTCGATAGATGTATAGGGTTCACCGGTGATGGGACCTTCAATATATACAGGTTCACTTGCTTCACTAAAATCTGCAGGACCTTCATATTGCAAGCTAGCAAGGGTCCAGAACTGATCACCGGGATTATTAATGCGTGTATATGGGAAAGAGACTTCCCCACTCCCTGCTGCTATAGCCTTCATTTTAATACGAAACAGACCAGAAGGGTTTTCAGAATCAGTTGATATCGGATCATATTTATCAGGACTGGTACGATAATTTGCTTCAAATGTTAAAGCAAACACATCAGGATATGTGTTAGCAGATTTATATAGCGTATAGAGAGGCAAATCGGGAACATATTCTTTTGCTAACACACCAATTCTTTGGACTTCAACTGCGCTTGTTCCTAAAATTGAAGTGCCAAATAATTCATTGTCATATTCAACGTAAATATTGGCGTCACCAAATTTAAGGTCATCAGCATTAGATGTACCCGTGATATAAGCCATAATATCAAATTGATAGAATGTGTCGTCACCGGATGTGATGACTAAACCATTATCATATACAAAGTGTACAACGCCTGGAGTTGTCGCGGCCATAAGACCGGCAATCAACATCATAAGTATTATCAGTGTTTTTTTCATTTCTCTCCGTCTTTTTCTCTCTTATCTCTTTATCTTTTTATATTACAAGAGCACTTTTAAAAAAGTGCCCAGTATTACTTGACCATGGATAATCATCAATCCTATTGAGCGGGCACCTGAGTAGCCTTACCAACATTGTTTTCATAATAGGCACTCTTATCAGTTGTTTGTACAAAGCCATTCATATCAAAATCAGCCGCCTTATAACCAACTTGACCAACCTGAGTGGTCCATGTACTATTTTTATCAGTTGTCTGAATAAAGCCATTACCATCACCGTCAGCTGCGAACATAGCATAATCAGATCCAACTAGCTTTTCTCCAAAGCCATCACCACCATATGAAGCACCACTTACAGTAAAGTCATGTTCGTCAGTACCATTCGCTTCATCGATCGACACGGCTACATTACTCATGACAGCTAAATGATTTCTATGTTTGACAACAACATAGTATGAAGTACTTGATTCAAGTCCTGTAAATACTAATCCATTTGTTCCGGTTGTATCTGTTACGCTTCCATCAGCCAATAGACAACCAACTACTTGCGCAACCGTTGCACCACCTGATGTGGCACGCAGTTCTACAAGCACCCAATCAACCATTGTTGCAGGCAGTCCATCAACCACAGTTATTGTACCAAGGTAAGGATCTGTGGCTGGAATAAAGCCATAACCAGCTACACTACCGGAAAAGGTGGCAGATCTCAGATAGGTATTCATTGTCTGTGCTGATAGTAGGCTTATGCCTAATATTACTGTCAGCGCTACAATCAATATTTTTCTCATGTTTTTGTTTCTTCGCATAATCTCTCTCATATCTCTCTTAAGTTTTCTCATTCTTATCAAAGACAATATAATGTTGTCCCCTATGTTATGCAAGCTTTTTTAGGAATAAATTAACTTTTCCTTAACTTTTCTCCCTGTAAGCAAGTATTATTACAGTATATTTCTTAACTCCCTGATATTCAATTACATAACTAATCATAATTCGCTATTTCCAAGTGATATATTAATATAAAAATGAAAATATTTATAAAATAACGATAAAATTCGTGAAAAATATTGAGGATTTCTTAACATTTCAGGAAGATATTGTATATTTACTTGATGATCAGACTTTTACCTGTCATTTCAACTGGCTTTTGAATATTCAGAACATCTAATAAGGTTGGGGCAATATCAGAGAGCTTTCCATCAGGCAACAAGCCCTTTATCTTTTTATTGGGATCTATCGCTATAAAGGGAACTTTATTAAGCGTATGCTGGGTATGAGGTTGTTCATTTTTATCATCCCACATCAACTCGCAGTTACCATGATCAGCTGTAATAAATACAGTTCCACCCGCTTTTGTAAAAGCTGTTACAACTTTCTCTATAGCTGTATCAAGATATTCCAGGGCAGATACTGCGGCGGATAATATACCCGTATGACCAACCATATCTCCATTTGCAAAATTAAGAATGATTGAATTGAACTTATCGGACTCTATGGCTCTTAATAAAGCTTCGCTTACTTCCGGAGCACTCATTTCAGGTTGAAGATCATAGGTTGCTACTTTTGGAGATGGAATAAGAATGCGTTCTTCACCAAGATATTGCGTCTCTTCTCCCCCATTAAAGAAATATGTGACATGGGCATATTTTTCGGTCTCGGCAATTCTAAGCTGAGTCATACCGGCTTCACTCACAAGCTCCCCGAAGATCTTGTCCATTTTCATGGGTTTAAATAAAACGGGATAAGGAAAGCTTGCCTGATATTCGGTTAGAGTATAATATTTAAGATCAAGTTCTGCTGTCTCAAATTCATTAAAGTTCTGGTCATTCAATGCAATAGATATTTCGCGAACACGATCTGCCCGGTAATTAAAAACTAACATGCTGTCGCCTTTTTCTATGCGACCCTTCTCACCGACAATAATAGGTTCCATGAACTCATCTGTGATCTTCTGTTCATAGTATTCACGAACAGTCCCAACGGGATCTTTGCTCGCTTTGCCAACACCCTGTACAAGCGCTTTGTACGCTCTTTCCACTCTGTTCCATCTTTTATCACGATCCATGGCATAATAGCGGCCAATAACGGTAGCTATCTTTCCATATTGATTCTTCTCCATAAAATCGATTAGCTTTTCCAAATACCCGGCACCGCTTTGAGGAGGTGTATCTCGTCCATCCATTAAGGCATGAACATAAGCTTCCTTAACACCGGCTTCTTTTAATGCAAGCAGGATCTTCATTAAATGCCTATAATCGGCATGCACGCCGGCATCGGACATCAGTCCCATTAAATGCACCGGCTTGTCTGAACTTATAGCGCCTTTTATCAGTTGTTTAAATTCGGGGATGTTTTGACATGTCCCTTCTCTGAGAGCAAGATCAATACGAACCAGATCTTGCATAACCACCCTACCGGCACCAATATTTAAATGTCCAACTTCTGAGTTTCCCATAACTCCCTCGGGTAGGCCTACTTCGTTTCCATGACAGTCAAGAGATGTATTGGGCTCTTCTTTAAAAAGTTTATTTATAAATGGAGTATTTGCCTGTAAGGCC
>DAOVOB010000106.1 GCA_030629925.1 Fidelibacterota bacterium | reverse complement strand
TGTACATGAAGTAGTTGCGAATAATTTCAAAAGGTGTTTTATATGAAAAATCGTATTGTTTTTCTATTGTTGATATTATTGCTTTCCGTTTCTTGTAAATTAAACACATTTAAATGGATTAGCTCACCCGATCATGATATTCGGGTAAAAGTAAATGTATCTAAAGGGGGTGCTCCCTACTATATCGTTAAATATCAAAAGCACACAGTGATAGATACATCATATCTTGGTTTTGAATTTACATCAGACACCAAAGCATTTTCAGGATTTGAGATAATGAAACGCAGTTTTACTTTGCAACGGGATGGGGACTGGGAAATGCCTTGGGGAGAACAGCGTTATGTTGAAGATAATTTCAATGGAATGATAGTCTATTTTAGAGAAATTGAATCACCCTATCGAAATATACAGCTCGAATTTAAGATTTATAATGATGGCTTAGGATTTCGTTACATTCTTCCAAAACAAGAAGGATTGAATGATCTTGTTATTTTGGATGAAAAAACAGAATTCAATTTAAAAGCAGACCATGAGGTTTGGTGGATCCCGGGAGATTGGGACATTTACGAACATTTATATTCTCATACCAAATTATCAGAGATAAATGCTATTGATTTTCAGGTATTAAGTGGGCTGGCCCAGACCTATATTCCTTATAATGCGGTAAATACTCCGCTTACCATGAAAACCAAGCGCGGACATTATCTAAGTTTTCATGAAGCTAATTTAACGAATTATCCCGGAATGACTCTCAAGGTAGATACGCTTAATTTAAAATTGACCAGTGAATTGGTTGGAAACAGTCAAGATATTAAAGCTGTGATCAAAACCCCCTTTAAAACCCCTTGGAGAACCATACAACTTGCCGATCGTGCCGGTGATCTGATAGAATCAACAATGATCTTGAATTTAAATCCACCTGCAATAATAGATGTATCCTGGTTTAAACCGACAAAATACATGGGTATCTGGTGGGATATGCATATCGGGACCAAATCCTGGGATTATGCCAGTGGCAGGCATGGTGCAACAACCGAATATGCTAAAGAGTATATTGATTTTTGTGCTAAGAACGGGATTGGCGCATTATTGGTAGAAGGTTGGAATACCGGTTGGGAGCATTGGTTTGGAGATTTCAATCGCGAAGGTGTTTTCGATTTTGTAACACCCTACCCCGATTATGATCTAAAAGAAGTCGTTACGTATGCTAAAAGCAAAGGTGTTGAGATCATTATGCATCACGAAACATCGGCAGCACCCCGAACTTATGCCGAACAAATGGATACGGCATATGCTTTGATGAATGATTTGGGTATTTCGGTGGTCAAAACAGGCTATGTAGGCAAAATCATCCCCAAAGGCGAGTATCACCATGGTCAATGGATGGTCAATCAATACAGACTGGCCATCACAAAAGCGGCCAAAGCTAACATTGCCATCAATGCTCATGAACCAATCAAAGATACCGGGATCCGGCGCACCTATCCTAATGCCATTTCCCGAGAGGGTCTACGCGGGCAGGAATTTAATGCATGGTCTCCAGATGGTGGAAATCCACCGCACCACTTGCCGACTGTCGCTTTTACTCGCATGTTGGCAGGTCCTATTGACTTTACTCCGGGTATATTTGATATTAAATTAAATCCATATAAGCCTAATAATCAGATCAATACAACATTGGCACATCAATTGGCGCTTTATGTTGTGATATACAGTCCCATTCAAATGGCTCCTGATCTGATCAAGAACTACGACGGACATCCTGCATTCCAATTTATCCGTGATGTTGCTGTGGATTGGGATAAAACTCATATTATTGACGGTGAGGTTGGTGAATTTGTCACTATCATCCGCAAAGAACGTGATTCCAATAATTGGTTTTTGGGAAGCATTACAAACGAAGAACCGCGTAGGATAAATATTCAATGTGATTTCTTAGACAAATACAAAAAATATACAGCAATTATCTACTCCGATGGTAAAAATGCTCATTGGAGCAATAATCCGACAGAATACGAAATTGATACGGTCGATGTCTTCCATCGCAGTGATATATCGTTGAATTTAGCACCCGGTGGAGGATGCGCCATTTCATTTGTCCTTTGGGACAAATGAAACAAGGCAAAAGGCAAAAGTAAAAAGGCAAAAGCCAAAGACCTGCCAGCTTGATTCACTGAAGGTGAAATGCTGGCTGGTCGAAAGAAATTAGAGTATTTAGAAGCAGCGCTTAAGCGCTGCGATTTATCCAAGATATATATGTAGAGACACGCCATGGCGTGTCTCTACGGTTATTATTGGCCACAAATCGCAAAAACCGTCCATAAGACGGTTTTTGCATATATTCTTAAAAGCGTTACGCGTCACGAGTTTCGAATCACGCTTTTACTGTACAATTTCTTTCTCATACTGCATAACTCCTTCTTCCATATCACCGTAGGTTTTGGAAAGAAGGAAGCGTTCATAGATCTCCGGTTGTTGTTCTCTCAGTTCATTCATTAAACGGGTATTGATCGAACGAGGTGTAATGGCATAAAGGGCATATACAGTATAAGTATTATCCTTAAGCGTGATGGTTTCATCAACGGCAAAAATACCCTGGATCGTTGTATTGATGATCACTTTAGCACTTTTTTCAAAGATATCAATGATCTCAGAGTCAGCACCTTCACCACTTTCTTTAATATAAAGTGATGAAACACCATCGATACGGGATTGAATACTTTGTCCGATCTTGATATATGCGTCTGTGCGGGCTTTATCACGTGCGATATCTTCGCGTTGGCTCATTGCTTCGCCAATTTCAGCTACACCACCGAAAAAACGGTATCTGTCAGCTTTTTTCTGTAGTTTATCGCGTTGTTTATTATGTACGACCTTCATGGTCGAACAGGATGAAACGAGTAAGGCAATAACCAGAAATAGTGCTATAAATGATTTTTTCATGTCTTGATCCTCTTATTTGTGTTACATACTTTAAGTTATAGAATAAATTAAGAGTATATTTTGTTCCAACAAAGCAGAATATTATTCAATTGACAATTGATAAAGGACAATTGACAATTAGGTAAACCACAAATAATAAAATGTAACTGCTTTTGTGAAACAAACTGTCATCTCAACCGAAGTAAAAAGAAGATATTACCTCATCGCTACTTCAATAAATCATGTACGTATCCTATTTTTTTCATTGCGATATAAATTTAATTCGTTAATTTTCATCAAATATAAATGGGAGCTATGTTTTGAAAATTCAATTGGTATATAATCCGCATTCCGGCGGCGGACGTGGTGAAGAGCTTGCGCCTTTGGCAATTAAAGCTTTGATAGATGCCGGACATGACGTGATAGATCACGAAACGCAATATCATGACCATGCTACCGAGATCGTTAAGCATCTTGATCTGAACGATTGCGATACGCTTGTCTCCGTCGGTGGCGATGGCACAATGTACGAAGTTCTGAATGGAATGATCAAGAATGAAAAGGTTAAAAATTATCCGCCATTAGGAATCATTCCTGTCGGAACAGGTAATTCTTTTTCACAGGATATAGGGATGAAAACATGGAGAGATGGCGTGAAAGCTATTCTCAAAGGCAAGAAAAAAGCTGTTGATGTAATGAAATTCAACACAGAGGGCGATGATTATTATTCCATCAACTGTATCGGGTTAGGATTACCCACTGACGTATGTATCAACGGGATCAAATATAAAAAAGTGTTTGGTAAAAGTGCTTATACCGTCAGTGCGCTTGTCGAGATCATGCGTTATAAATCTTTTCACACCAAACTTGAAGTTGACGGTATTTTGCATGAATTTGATGCGGCCCTTGCCAATTTCTCAAATTCCACGATCTTTGGCGGTAATATGATAATATCCCCGAATTCTGTGATCGATGACGGTTTAATTGAGCTGATTATTTTAAATAATTGTAAAAAGGGTGAAATAATAAAAGCTCTTCCGACCCTTTATACCGGAAAACATTTAAGCAATCCACATATAAAAGTTTATCAGGGTAAGCATTTTAAAGTTGAAACCTTCCCCGAAAAGACCCTTAATCCCGAGGGTGAGATCTTTGGCGTGACACCATTGGAAGTAAGTGTCTTGCCGAAGAAGATCGAAATGTTTGTGAAAGAAACGGAATAGAAATGATAAACTATAAACGATGAACGATAAATGAAGGGCTCGAAAGAGCCCTTTTTTAGTTGTGAGTTATGAGCGGTGAGTTGTGAGTATCCGGCTTTGCGCTGAGCGCTGCTTGCCCTGCATAGCCTTGTGCGAAACGGGGGCACTGAGAAAACGAGAGCCCAAGAACCCAAAATATTCGTCATCCCGAATAATGTCAGGCTGAACTTGTTTCAGGCTTATTTCGGGATCTCTCTGAGATTGGGATTTGTGAAATTATGAATGATGGATGTTGAATTTCAATATTTCTTGTAAATAAAATACAATATCCTTTGTGAAGCACTATTTACTAAATAATCATTTATTTGTAAAAATATTTTCCATTATAAGGGTCGATAGTTCTTTATTCATTTTAGTAAATGCAAAACATTTCTTGCCGAGATCTTTAAGAGATGCGCCCATATGATAAACTTGATCTTCATCTATGATCAAAAATCTATCATGAAAATCACGGTTATGGATCAACTTCACCCCGGTATATTGTGCTTGAAGTTTTTTAATATCCAAAATAAGCTCTTTACTGTTCTTTTGAGTGATTATTTGAAGTGAAACTCCTTTTTTACGTTTAAGAAAAAGTGTCAGTACAGTATCATCGATAAAATTATCTATTAGTGTTAAAGAATGCTTTGCCGAACGGATTAGATCGGCTACAAAGGTGTAGGCATCATATATTTGGCCTTTAAAGAACACCCCCTGCTCTGGATGATTCTTACTTTTATTCAAAGCATTAAAAAGATAACGAATCTGTTTTTTGTTATCAATCTGGTTTATTTCCAATTGGTCTACACGTTGATAAATTGATTCATTTATTAAATTTTGTTTTCGTAAGGCCACAAAGGTACGCATGATCATAATGCTGACTTCGACAGCTCTTTCACTTGTGATGACTGAAGATATCGCTGCTACACCCTGCTCTGTAAACGCATAAGGTAAAGCACCTCCCAAAACTTGTCTTGAAGGTGTCGCAAAATGCGACACCATACTATTCACTTCATTATCAGTCAGTTGAAACATAAAATCTTCGGGAAAACGCTTGATATTTCTTTTAACTTGCTCTCGCAGGCGTCTTGATTTTACTCCGTAAAATGTGGCAATATCTTTATCTAACATTACTC
>DAOVOB010000070.1 GCA_030629925.1 Fidelibacterota bacterium | reverse complement strand
TTGACATGGAAACGATCTCCTTTGACAATAATACTTCCAATATTATCACATCTTTAAGTGAAAATATCAGCCTTCCGGCAGATCCGATGGTTTCATATTTTAAGATCAGCGGATTACCCGATCAAATATTATTATTTGAAACACTATTCCCCGCAGGAACCGATGCCAATTTGATCTGTCTTGACGGACATCAAAGTGAAGTGCGTCATATAGGCACCACTCCACTGGTTGTTGATGGAGGACAATTCAATGATTGTATTATTGCGATAGGTTCAGATGCAGATAATGTGACAGGTTCCTTCTCATTTACTGCTCTCAGTGCTGACCAGCTTGCATCTTTGTATCCTAATCCTCTGACTACCAAACAAGTACTAAACCTCTCATACGTGCTCTTAGAGGATAATTTGCAGGGACAACTTGCCATCTATGACTTATTGGGGAAAAAAGTTTATTCACGATTACTTGCCGAAAATTATCTTAGCAGCGGATTGCATGATCTGCAGTTTATTCCTAACGACCTAAGTTCCGGTGTTTATATCGTTGCTCTGCATTTTGACGAAACGATCATTGCAGAGAAATTTACATTTTTGAAATAATTATTCCTGATTTTTATCAGTACTGTAAAGACGCACCCCGAAGCTTCGGGGTTGCGTCTCTACACTAACAGAACAATATGATATACAAAACAATCAAATCAACCTCACAATCCAAGATCACGATCAAAGGAAGTAAATTCCTGGGTTTTGCTTATCCCGTTGAAAGTTCTGAAGAAATCGAATCCATTTTACACGATACTCGTAAAAAATACTACGATGCAACTCATCACTGTTATGCCTGGCAATTGGGCAACGGAAACGATATGAAATTCCGTTACAATGATGACGGAGAGCCCTCCGGAACGGCCGGAAAGCCTATTTATGGAGCTATCCAACGATTGGACTTGACCCATGTGTTAATTATTTCAATTCGCTACTATGGTGGGACAAAATTAGGAACGGGCGGATTGATCCGTGCTTACGGGCAATCGGCATCCGACACACTTGATGCAGCAAAGATCAAAACTGTAGAGATTGGAGATAAAATTAACTTTACTTGCTCTTACGAGCAACATCCTATCATATTGCGAGTCGTAAATCAATATCATTTGATTAATTTAGAGCAGAATTTTGCAGAAGATATTAATATTAATATTGAAATTGATGAGAATGATACGAATAAAATTATCGATGAAATCAAAAATGCCAGCAATGGAAAAATCATTGGTAAAATCCATTAATTAATCATTTTTCTTGAGAATGTACGGGAGGCTCGTGAGCCTCCCTATTTTCTGAGGGCGACTCTCAAGTCGCCCGTACACATTCATGATTTTATTTTCCGACATTGATCATTTATTTTTTCAAGGGATTATTGCGAATATATGCTCTTTTTATCCCCAATTCATTATCCTGCAAAATCCTATCATTAAATGATCGCTTCCATTTAAAATCTGAATATCCTGCAAAATGGATCTTTTTAGATGATGTGGTTTTGAATGCGCCGATGATTTCGGGAAGAGGCTTAATTTTTTGAGAATGGAGGAAAGATTCTGGAATCGCCTTTTTATCCCTTACGGGAGGCTCTCGAGCCTCCCGTACATACTCAGGAATATTTGGATTAGGCGGATTTTTGGGAATAATATGATCAGGCAAGTATCGAATTATCCCATGAAAATGATCCGGCATGATCACATATTCATCTATTTTGATGTAAGGATATTGATCGAATAGCCATTTCCATTGCTCATCAATAATCCTGCCAATTTTATTTAATATTATTTCTCCATCAATAATTTTACTGAATAAATATTTCTTATTATCCGGTTCAATGGTCACAAAATAATCTTTTGGCCTCGAATAATCAAAACTCTGTAATCGAATAACTTTACGTTCACGGATCATACTCGCCCCCCCCCTCAACTTTATGGAAACAAATTACCGACTCCCCACGGTATCTTCAATCCGATTTTATGTAAAGTGACTTACATCACATTTTTACTTAAATAACAAAAAAACCACGCAGATGCGTGGCAATTTTAGAATTGACCATTATTTCATATTTTGTATAAGATATTACACATCTTGCACAATATTACATTTATTACTTGACGGTTACGCGTAATCGTTGTAGTTTTTCTCCGTATTGTTTATGTAGGTCTTCAAAATATGAAATTACTCTTTTTGAATTGTCTTTTCTAAGGACCACTCTATTAACAATGGTCTTTTTAACTCCTAGGGCCCGGGCCACATCTGTTTGCCTTAGACCGGCAACGATCAACAGTTCTTTCATATACAATGTGTCGGCTTCGGGATTACCGCTTAAAATGGGAGAATCCGGCGTATTAACAATTCGAGAATTCATGAACACCCTCTATACTTGGAGATACGATTACTTTCGATAGTTTTTTGGAATCTTAGGCAGGTTATAATATTTATATATCCGTATCGTTCTGCTTACTTCTGCCTGCCATATTGGTGTTTAATATACATGTACTATATTACACACTAATGTAATATTATGCACTATTGTTCTTTATGTCAAGTACATTTGTGCATATTTAATGTGTAAAACAGCAAAGGTGGCTTATGTCTATTGGTGAACGACTTAAAGCGATTCGAAAAGATCTCGGTCTAAGTCAGGAGAAATTTTCCGTCGATTTATCAATTCATCTACGCTCATATGTATCCTATGAACAAGGGCATCGTTCCTTACCTCAGAATGTGATACTCCAATTATTGCAAAAGGGTTACAATATACATTGGTTATTGACCGGAGAAGAAAAAATGAGATCAACTGGAGTTACCAATGATATTAGTCATCCTGAATATATCGCAAATCAACAAATTCCCTTGATCAAGAATATTGTAGAAGCATTTAAAGATAATGATCTTCCACTTAGGTCATTTTCTTCTGAAAAGGTCAATCGTCCTGAAGGAAACAAGGATCCTTTTACCTATGCTCTTCACATCAGATCTTTAAACGATGATAGCATGATGCCTTTCTTTTCTCCCGAAGAAATCATTATTGTCTCTCCTCTTGAGACGGTCCTTAATAACGATAAAGCGATCATCAAACTAAAAAATGGCAGCATACTTTTCAAAGTCATCCAATTCCATGATGCCGATATTGAACTTATCAATGCAAATCCCCAATATCCCTCCACTCGCATATCCACCCGCGACCTTGTTTTTGCACATAAGGTGATTGGGAGTCTTGGAAAGAGATAGAATAAGCGCTCCATTAAATATTTGCATATTATATTCTTTATTCATATTTTATATAAATAATAAGAATTGGAGTAAATCGTGAAACTAAGGCTTTTAATTATCTTCGAGTTAGTTTTTATGATCTTTATTCTCTCTTCTTGCTTTAGCGAAGAAAGAGTAAACATTCCCAATATTCTTGAAAATAATAAAGTCAAGATCAGTATTGATCAGGGAATCGCAGGGACAGTGATTTACATGGAGGGCAATTTCCAGCCTGTAGTGGTAGGTGGACCGAATGATCTTTCCCTTTATGACTTTGGGATCAGCATGCCTGTACAGAAGACCGTTCAACTCTATGAATATACAACATCCCCAGATGTCAGATATTCCGATACATCAAGCGTATTTATCGATTCCATTAATACAAATATGATCAGTGAAACGACGTCAGATGCTGAGGGTTTTTATCAATTAAGTGTTTCAGATACTGGAAAGTATTCGATCTTTGTGATCTATGATGATAAACACTTTGTGGAATACTGGAGTTCAGGACAGGGTATCAATACGATTAAGATCACAGCGGATAGTGTCTTACAACACAATATCAATATTGACCATAACACCTGTTGGTAAAAAAACAGATCAAATATTAAAGAACGCCCCGTTTTGGGGCGTTCTTTTTTTATCAATGTAATTTTTGTTTGTAATTATCCTTTATCAACTTTCAACTGAATATGCAAATCATCCAATTGCTTAGTATCTACCCCGCTGGGTGATCCGTCCATGGGAGACTGAGCCGTCGTCGTTTTCGGGAATGCAATGACGTCACGAATTGAGCTTTCGCCTGTCAGCACCATGATCAAACGATCCAGACCGAATGCGATACCGCCATGTGGAGGCGCGCCGTATTCAAAAGCATCTAATAAAAAACCAAATTTCTCCTGAGCTTCTTCTTTGCCAATGCCTAAAGCTTTGAACATACGTTGCTGCAGATCTTTTTGGTATATTCTGATGGATCCTCCGCCAATTTCATAACCATTCAGCGCCATATCATAGGCACGAGCTTTTACAGACATGGGATCAGATTCCAGTTTATCAATATCTTCTATTTTAGGAGAAGTAAAGGGATGGTGACGTGCAACCAGACGGCCGCTTTCAGAGTCTTTTTCAAACAGAGGAAAATCAACCACCCAAACTGCTTTATATTCATCCTTTTTAACCAAACCGAATTCGTTCGCAAGTAAGGTTCTTAGCGCACCCAATGCTGTTAGCGCTGTTTCCCATTCATCTGCCATGAAAAGGATCAAATCCCCAACTTTGGCATCTGTTGCATCTAGCAATAATTTTGCGGCATCTTCATTAATAAATTTCGCAATACCGCCTTGTAGGCCTTCTTCAGTGTTCTTTACAAAAGCAAGTCCCTTAGCTCCGTATTTCTTGGCATGGTTCGTCAATTCATCTATCTTCTTGCGTGAGAACACAGCAGCATCAGGAACGGGTAGTGCTCTAATAACGCCACCATTATCCAAGGCAGAATGAAAAACTGAAAATTCAGTCGCTTTTGCAAATGCTTCTACATTCTTGATCTCAAGATCGAAACGAATATCCGGTTTGTCCGAGCCATATCGTTCCATGGCTTCATCAAAGCTAACTATAGGTAAGGGCGTAGGAATATCAACCCCTATCGTTTCTTTGAATACGGTCGAGATCATGTCTTCCATAATAACTCTTACATCAGCTTCATCCACGAAAGACATTTCGCAGTCAATTTGAGTGAACTCTGGTTGTCTATCTGCGCGAAGATCCTCATCACGAAAACATCTTACGATCTGAAAATAACGATCATAACCAGCTACCATAAGCAATTGCTTATAAGTCTGAGGTGATTGAGGTAAAGCATAGAATTTACCCGGATTCACGCGTGAGGGAACCAAGAAATCACGGGCACCTTCAGGTGTGGATTTCATAAGGATCGGTGTTTCCACTTCCATGAAATTATTATCGTTCAAAAAGCGACGAACAGCCTGAGAGGCTTTATGTCGCATGTGCATATTTCTTTTAAGAGTTTCGGTGCGTAGATCAAGATAGCGGTATTTTAAGCGAAGATCTTCAGATCCGGTCTCGCGTTTTGTTATCTCAAAAGGTGTCGGGATGGCTTTATTCAGCAATTCAAAATCCCTTGCTTCAATTTCTATCTCACCACTTGTGATCTTTTTATTTACAGAATCCGCAGGACGCTCGACAATAGTTCCGGCAACAGCTATTACATCTTCATTATTAAGATGCTTAACCACATCAAGTATTTCGGAAGGAAGGTCGTTATTAAAACGGACCTGAATAAGACCGTAACGGTCACGGACATCTACAAAAAATATTCCACCGAGATCGCGTCGGGTGTTAATCCAACCATTGATCCGAACTTCTTTACCGACTGTGGCTTTCGAAAGATCGCCGCAGTTATGATCACGTTTTAAGCGCATTAAGACTCCCTTATATTTCGGGCATAAATTACACGAAAAAGCGGATAATTCAAATGCTTTCTTTACCTCATATAAAGATACAAAGAATATGCCTCTCGCAAAGACACTAAATACACAAAGCCACAATTAATACAAATTATTGATACTAAAAATATTAAATACAATGTTTTAACTTGATGGGAACAGTTTCATTCCGCATAAAAGTAAAGCATTACAGATACTTTGTGTTCTTCGAGACTTCGTGACTTTGTGTGAGATATTTGTGCCTTATTAACCTTTGTATCTTTTTATCCAAAGATCAATTGCATTAAGTAAGCAAAGCCGATGCCCGCATAATTACCGATCACCCATCCAACAATACCAACCAGCATACCTGTCATGATCACCTGTTTATTCTTAAGAACCGCAGCTACAACGGGCACGAAAGGCGGTGAATAAATAAGAGCGGTTATTGCAATTAGATGGGTATCTGAATCTACTTTCATTAATTTTGAGAGCAATCCATGAATCGTAAAAGCAAAAATATACAGTATTGAAATATATAGCATAATAGTAGGAGCCACGCCAACCAGGTCACGGATATTCGCCATAGAACTGATAACCATAGCAAATACGAGTAAAAAATAATGTCCTAATTGAAAGGTCATTTTGATATTTTGAATTT
>DAOVOB010000190.1 GCA_030629925.1 Fidelibacterota bacterium | reverse complement strand
GATTCTCAGGCAAAGGTTCAGGTGTGTGTGGAAAATATCCGTCCGGAATACAATTGACCTCAATAACTTCGCAACCCAATGCTTTCAGCATCGCCGGTAATGCAAGTGATCCACCACCGTTTACGGCATCGATCACGACTTTGAATTTGCCTTTGCGGATAGCATCAACATTGAGATAGGGGATATCCAATACATTTTCAACATGCATCAGGACTGCGTCTTCCTTTTGGCTGTAATCACCAAATTCGCCTGAGGGTTTAAAAGTGAATTTCCCCGCTTTTTTATTATTCAAAACTGTTGTGACTTGTTCAGCATCAAGAAACAGTCCGGTCTTATCGATAAATTTAATTCCATTCCAAGGGAAAGGATTATGAGAAGCCGTAATGGCAATGCCGCCCTGTGCTTCCATGAGTTCCGTTAAAAGCTGGACGGTTGGGGTGGGGACAATGCCGATGTCAACGACATTCAATCCCATCCACTGTAAAGTGCGGGCAAAGATATTAGAAATTGCTTTACCTGAAACACGCGAATCACGTCCCAATATGATCGTGCCTTCTCCGACAAATTTACCGAACGCAGATGCATATTCCACAACCTCTTTGGGTGTCATACTGTCACCGATGGTCGCACGGATACCTGATATTGATTCTATTAGCATGTTCGCTCCATAATTAGTTCATGATTTTCACATCATAAAAGATACAAAGAGAAGATTAAAGATTAAAGGAAAAAGAGTAAAGAGGCGAACAGTGAACAGGTGTGTCATCCTGAAACGGTGTCCGGTGGACACCGGGGTTCAGGATCTCTCTGTCAATGTGATTCTCAAAGATATAAGTGAACTGAATTATTATGGGTTAAAACCCAATTTTGTAATGTTATCTATCCACGGGCTAAAGCCCGTGGTAATCCATCATCCTCTTCTTCGCCCCGAAGGTTTGGGGCTTCGAAGAGCAAGCATAATCCATAGTTTTAATCTCCGCCCAAATGCTTCTGTGTAGCGAAAGATATCCATTTTCCTTGGCTTTTTTATCATTCTTGACAATTCAATGAAATAATCCTATTTTCTAACTGCAAAATTACAAAAATCAATTAAAGGAAAATATCATGCAAGACATTTTGAAGAAAGTGCTTGAGACGGTAGCTTTATACGGTCCCAAATTTCTGGGTGGTATAGCCGTCCTTATCATTGGTGGATTTGTGATCAAAGCCATCAATAGAAGTGTTGTAAAAATTCTCGATAAACGCAAAATTGATCCTTCATTGGCGCCATTTCTCAAAGGGATCGTGAGTATCCTGCTTAAAGTATTGCTCTTTATATCTGTTATGGCTATGGTCGGTATTGAAATGATCTCGTTTACCGCTTTGATCGGTGCCGCAGGTTTAGCTGTTGGTTTGGCACTATCCGGAACTCTTCAGAATTTTGCCGGTGGTGCAATGATCCTGATCTTCAAACCCTTTCGCGTGGGTGATTTTATTGATGCACAAGGTTATATGGGGACGGTTTCTGAGATCCAGATCTTTAATACCCATCTTAAAACAGTTGATAATAAAACGATCATTATTCCCAATGGTGGCTTATCAACGGGTTCCATGACCAATTTTTCAGTTGAACCACGCCGACGGGTCGATTGGAAATTCGGGATCGCATACGGTGATAGTGCCGACAAAGCAAAAGAGGTTATCAAGGGTCTTTGCGATGCGGATGAACGCATCCTAAAAGATCCTGAAGTCTTTATTGCTATCAGTGAACTCGGTGACAGTTCCGTGAACTTTGTCGTGCGTGCCTGGGTGAATGCTGCAGATTATTGGGGTGTTTTCTTTGCCATGAATGAAAATATTTATAATACATTTGCAAAAGAAGGATTGAATATACCGTTTCCACAAATGGATGTACATGTACACAATTGACAAAGGACAAAGGACAATTGACAATTAGGGAAGGGGAAGTAAATCGCCTGTCAGTCGAAGTCTGATAACGCGTGACTCGTAACGTGTAACTCGTGCGTAAATCGTAAAACGTGAGTCGTAAGATATAACGCGATAACCAAGCCTGTCATCTTGAGCGGAGTTCCGATATTTATCGGGACGTAGTCGAAAGATCTATTCATATCGCAGGAAAGTTGATAGTTAAAAAATTCTGATTCAAATGAAGGGAGTAAATATGAAATGGTTTATTGATGGATTAAAAAAGTATGTGGTTTTCAGCGGCAGGGCTAGCCGGAAAGCTTATTGGATGTTCGTTCTGTTTAACATCCTTTTTGCTTGGGTAGCTATCTTGCTTGATAGAATATTCGGGACACCCGGAGTGATAGATATTGACGTGGTCGCTTATGCTAGCGGACCGATCTCCGGATTGTATTCTCTGGCACTCATTTTGCCTTCTTTCGCTATTATAGTACGTCGCTTACATGATATCGGCAAGCACGGCGGATGGATCTTTATTTCTTTTATTCCCATTATTGGGTGGATATGGATCTTGGTTCTCATGCTAAGGGAAGGTGACCTAATGCAAAATATGTATGGACCCATTCCTAAAGAAATATCGTAATGAAATGGTAGAGGTTCTACAGTTTTTCGACGTAGGTTGTGCTTTAGTGCAGGGGGATGATCTGTAATCTGTGATCTGTATTTACCCCGAGTTTGTCGAGGGGTTAAACATATAATAACCCGGGATGAAATCCCGGGAATATAGGATCCCAAACTTAACAACCCCGAACCTGTAGAGGGGTTGAACCATTGTATAATCGAGAGATCCACTTTTGTCACAAATGTCTAAAAAGATGAGGAGTCTATAAAATGAATATAAAAGAACTGATCAAAAAATGGTACATTCCTCCGATCAAACAATATGCCGATTTCAAGAGCAGAACAGGTAAAAAAGCCTATTGGATGTTCATTTTGTTCAATTTTATTTTCGCCTGGATAGCTTTCGGGTTCGACAATATTTTTGGAACTCATAACGTCGGCTTTTGGGGAATCACTAACGGTTCTTTCAATAATTTTTATTCCCTCATTCTTCTGGTCCCCGGATTAGCCATTGCTGTCCGGCGCTTGCATGATGTCGGTGAAGAAGGTAGCAAACTTATCTACATTTTTATTCCAATTATTGGTTGGATCATTTTGTTAAAACTTCTTATCCAAGAAGGCGACCCTGTCGAAAATAAATTTGGACCCGCTCCTTCGGAAGATCCGGCTGATCCGGACATAGGAAGTCATCCTTATACGCCAAATGAAGGTCAGCCTGAAGAAAAATTTGACGTTTCAGTGATAAGAAAACAAGCCGAAGAAACCATCGCAAAAAAAGAAAAAACCGAAAAGAAAAAAATAGCGTCAAAAGCCCAAAAAATCAAGTGGGGCAGAGATAGAGGCGCAATAGATTTTCGTACGCCGCCAAATAAGGATGGAAGCCGTAAATCGTGAAGACCTCACACGGAGGCACAAAGAAGACAAAGGCACAAAGAAGAGATAATAAGGCTTTTTGAAAATGAATATACATATGTCATCTCGACCGAAGTCCCGATAAAATCGGGACGTAGCGGAGAGATCTATTCATATC
>DAOVOB010000091.1 GCA_030629925.1 Fidelibacterota bacterium | reverse complement strand
GTCAATTAATTCGCGACCATAGTCGCCGGCACTGATCCCTCAATATATAACGGCAGAGTAAAATCTGCTGCGGTTCCGTCGACCAGAATGACACGAAAGGTGCCTTCGACAACATAGCTGGCTGTGCCGTCCGCAACAGCGGCAACGAGTGCGGCGCCTGCGGAGATACCAATATTAAAAGTAACCGGCAGAGTAAGGGCTTCCGTTGCGCTGCCTGCAATAACAAAATTCGTCGAATAGGTATTTGAATAATAATGTTTATTGGATTTTACGCCTTCGATGGTGACGGTATATTCAACCTCGTCAATAGTCGCTTCCCGCAAATCCGGATTATGGACCGAGCAGTCTACATCGAAATTTAAAGTGTAGGAGGTGAATCCGTTGATCTTATATGTGCCATCAATAGCAATGACTGTGACCTCCGGTTGTTCATAAAAATCTTCAAATCCTACATCAATGGTAGCGGTACCGGAAATATCAATAGGGAGGTCGAATTCGGATAAGACCGGATCATCGATATGAAAGGTTCCGGTCACAACATAATCCAGTGATTCGCCTTCATCCAGTTTTGTCAGCATTTGGATGGCGTCACTTGTCAGGAAGGTAAGTGGCATGGTTAGGGTGATCGTATCTACCGGGATAGTCTGATCGACGATCACATACTCAGAAAGTGCTGAAATGCCATCAACAACAACCTGATAATCAGCATCATAGATATGAGCAGTTCGAGTATCATTATTGGTCAAGAGCATGGTGATATTCATGAAAGTTGTATCACCCGGGAGCTCCAATAATTCATAGCCTGTGACCTCGATCGTAGGTTGAGCAAAGAGGGCGGCAAAAATATCGGCTGAAGTATTTCCCGTAATGTAAATGGGCAATGCGAATTCAAAAGTTGAACCATTGACTTCTATGATAGAAATGATACCTTCAACTGAATAATCGATTGTTCCATCTTTAATAGCCTGGGCCAATTGAGCACCGGTAGTTTCATCCAAGGTCAGCACGACCGGCAGGGTCAAGGAATCTGAACCGCTTGCAGCAATAGTAAAAGGATTGCTGTAGCTGTCGGAATAAAGTTGTGTTTCGGAAAGCAGCCCTTCAATATTAACAACATACTCGATCTCATCCAGTGTGACGCTTCTTGTGTCCATATTTTGTATCATGCACGTAACGTCGAAATCAAAAATGTAATTTCCTTGAGTATCTTCGGTGAAATCACCTTTTATATTCAAAAGTTCAATATTGGGTTGTTCGTAAAATTCCTCATAACCGACCTCAATACTGGCTGTGCCTTCAATATTGATAGGTAGATTAAATGCTTCTAAAACCGGATCATCGATATGGAAGGTTCCGCTTGCTTTATAAGCCAGTTCCTCGCCGGCATCCAATTTAGCCAAAATTTGTACCGCATCAGCGGTGATCAGGGTCAGTGGAAGGGTCAATTCAAGCGGTGTTGCTCCAATGCTTTGATTGATATCAACTTGTTCTTCTAAGGCTGTAATATCTTCGATCACGACTTGGTATTCCACATCGGCTATAAGTGCAGTTCGTGTATCATTATTTGTGAGAAGCATGTCAATTTCAAGATAAGTCGTATCGCCGGGAAGTTCTTTCAGTGTATAGCCGGTAACTTCAATTGTGGGTTGTACAAAAAGAGTTGAAAAAATATCAGCAGTCATGTTACCTGTGATATATAGAGGCAGAGTGAAATCAATTTCAATACTGTCAACTTCTGTGGCATGAAAAATACCTTCAACGGAGTAATCAATGCTTCCGTCGTCGATGGCTGCAGCTAATTGTGCTCCGCTTGTTGCATCTAAAGTCAACATAATTGGCAGTGTAAGTGAATCCGAACCGTCACCTGCGATCACAAGATCTGTCGAATAGCTTTCGGAATAAAGATGTTTTTCAGAGGGAATGCCTTCGATATAGACAATATATTCCACTTCATCTATGGTAACGCCTCGACTGTCCATATTTTCCACTAAACAGGAGACCTCAAAATCGAAAATATAAGAATCAGTAGCATTTGCAGTGAAACTTCCACTGATCTCGCCAACCGTGACAATTGGCATAGCATAAAAATCTTCATAACCGGCATCTACGGTAGCTGTTCCGGAGACATTGAGCGGGAGATCAAATAAATTAAAAACAGGATCGTCAACATGAAAAAGTCCGGTAACCGAATAATCAAGTTCTTCACCGGCATCGAGTTTAGCCAGGATCTTAACGGCATCAGAGGTGACCATGGACAAGGGCAGGGTAATGTCCATAGAAGAATCCGGGTACATATCTTGATTGATAATGGCAGTCTGATCAGGTAAAGTAATCCCTTCCAGGACGATCGAGTAATCCACATCGGCAACATGGACTTGACGGTGATCGTTGTTTAGAACGGTCATATCAATATCAAGAAAAGCCGTATCAGCCGGAAGGCCTTTCAGCGTATAACCCGTGATCTCAACCGTAGGTTGTTCAAACATACTTTCGATGGAACAGGAGAAAAGAGCAAAAACGCTCAGGATGATCAAAATTGTTGATGAGTATTTCATGGTTATTCCTTTATTTTACATTTTTATGTCAGCTTATGTCTATTTATTATTAACTGCGTAAAATACAAGTTCATGAAATCATTTACAAATTAAATATCTGTTAGTATGGGATATGAGATTGATAAGTTAAGACCTCACACGTAAGACACAAGTTAACACAAAGGTACAAAAAATAAAAAAAATATAATGTCATTTCGACCGAAATCCGTCAGAAGACGGATGGAGCGGAGAAATCTCAAAATTCATGATACTTATTAAGTGTTTGAGATCTCTTCATTTGGCCTGACGGTCGTAGCTCGTAGAGCGAAGACTGTTCGAGATGACAGTTTCTCATTTTCCCAGTGCTCATTTTCTAACTTCTGCCTGCCCTGCGCTGTGCCATGCCATAGCCCCTATACTTCGGGGCGAAGGCTGGTAGTCTTGACGAAGGAGGGGCTTCTCACCTTTTTTCTAGCTATTTTTCTTTTTCAAGTAATATTTATAATGTGTATATTCCTTTATGATAACACGCAAACAAACCAAAAAAATAAAAGTCGGCAACATGTACATTGGTGGAGATGCTCCTGTCTCCATCCAAAGCATGATCAATACCAAACCCGAGGATATAGAAAGGGCTATTGATCAAATATGGCAACTGGAGATCGCGGGATGTGAGATCGTGCGCATGGCTGTCCCGAATTCCGCTGCTGTTCCCGCTTTTGCGGCTATCAAGAAACGCATTGGTATTCCGCTGGTCGCTGATATTCATTTTGACTATAAACTGGCGCTGGCAGCCTTGGATGCCGGAGCGGATAAGATCCGTATCAATCCCGGGAATATCGGTTCCGAAGATAAAATTAAAGCTGTTCTTGATGCCTGCAAGGCAAAAAATGTTCCTATTCGCATTGGGGTGAATGCCGGTTCCTTGGAAAAAGATATCTTAGAGAAATATGGCCATCCGACGCCCGAAGCGCTTGTGACATCGGCGGCCCGGCATCTTGAGATCTGTGAAAAGCACGGGTTTGAAAATGTTATCGTTTCCATCAAAGCGTCAAATGTCATGAACATGATCGCAGCGAATAGGTTGTTTTCTGAAAAATTTGATTATCCTTTGCATTTGGGTGTGACCGAAGCCGGGACAGAGAAACTGGGTTCTTTGCGCTCAGCGATAGGTATTGGAACGCTTCTTGCCGAGGGAATAGGCGATACTTTGCGTGTTTCACTGGCTGCTGATCCCGTAAAAGAGATAAAAATCGCTAAACAGATATTGCAGGCACTTGGCTTACGCAATGATGCCGTAAGAGTGATCGCATGTCCTACCTGCGGGCGTTCAAATTTCGATGTAGCAAGCATTGCAACAGAATTAGAGGACAGAATTGAAGGTATGGATAAAGAATTGACCGTTGCGGTCATGGGTTGCGTAGTCAATGGTCCCGGAGAAGCTCGTGAAGCGGACATAGGGATCGCCGGAGCGGGGGATGGCAAGGTCATGTTGTTTAAGAATGGGAACAAAGTTGGCATTTTGCCCATTGATGGGATTGTTGACAAACTATATGAAATGATTATGGATTATGAATGATGGGTTATGAATGGCAAGATCCAAGAGACAAAAACCAAGAGCCAAGTAATTGAAATGACCTATACACCTTTACACCCTACACCTTAAACCTATCTTATCTCTTGCATAAAATTAAACGATAATGTAATTTTGGGGCGAAATACAATAAGGAACAAACATGACATCAATCGAATTTTTTCAATCACTGGGTTTAACAAAAACGAATCTTTACATCTTTCTTGTCGCATTGGCTGTGCTGATCGTGGGCTATATCTTGATGGCCGTCGGTAAAACTTACGATGGACTTTCACTTTATGTCAGCCCCATTATTCTGACTATCGGTTATGTTGTTGTTTTGCCTATGTCTATACTATATAAAAAGACTAAAGAATAAAGTTTAAAGAATAAAGTAGAAGTCGGAAAAATGAAGAGTTGAAGAGTTGAATTTTCAGCTCTTTTTTATATTAAAAATAAATAAGATGTCATTTCGACTGGAATCCGTCTACAGGCGGATGTAGCGGAGAAATCTCAAAATTCATGATACTTATTAAGTGTTTGAGATCTCTCCACTCTGCCCCGATTCATCGGTGCTTCGGTCGAGATGACATATTATTTGTCAATTGTTAACTAAGGTGAATTGTTTTATATTCATTTCGATTAAAAATGGAGAATTAATTGAGCAAAAAATACGGACTTTTACTGGACTTTGATGGCGTGGTTGTAGATAGCGAACCGCTGTATGAAGCTGCAATGAACATTCAATTCAAGAAATATGGAATACAGGTTGAAGCTGAAGATTGGTTATTCTTTAAAGGTAAAGATGCCAAAGCTGTTTTTTCCTACATTCGTGAAAAATATGATGCAAAAGTTGATATTGACGCAATGCGCAAAGAATACAGTGTTGATCTTTTTAATGAATTCAAAACGAATATGCGCTTCATTCCCGGATTTGTGGAATTTTACTATTCTTGCCTTGACGAATTTTCGGATCTCATTGTCACCTCTACATCACGTGAAGTAATGAATTGGACTTTTGAGAATGTGCCGGTTGACAATATTTTCAGCGGAATGATCACCTCAAGTGAAGTGGAAAACACCAAACCGCACCCTGAACCCTATTTGAAGGGTGCAGAACACATTGGAATACCCATTGAGAAGTGCATTGTGATCGAAGATTCAGTCAACGGTATCCGTGCAGGCAAAGCATCGGGGGCAAAAGTGATCGGTATCACCACGACCTTTCCGGCCGATGTTATCCATGAAGCGGATCTGATCGTGAGTTCGTATGATGAATTGTCACCAAACATTTTAATAGATTTGTTAAATACATAAACATTTATTGTAGAGACGGAGCAATGCTCCGTCTTTTCCCATGAATATTTCAAAAAAGGAGAATATGCAGCATGAAAATATGGAAAAGTACACTCACGGTGCGTTCGTATGAGCTGGATTCTTTTGGGCAT
>DAOVOB010000254.1 GCA_030629925.1 Fidelibacterota bacterium | reverse complement strand
CCATCTGCGTAAATCGGTGGAATCTGTGGATAGAATATATTTGAAAATCACATTGACACAGAGATCCTGAACAAAATATCCACCGGATATTTTTTTCAGGATGACTAGGGTTAGAGGTCCATCGACCTCGATGCTTCTGATTTCACCGATATGCATCGGCGCAGGCAGGATGACGAGGTTGTTTTTTATACTATAGAAAAAGGCTCAGAATTCTGAGCCCCTACATTATAATAATTCTTAATTGTTAATTCTTAACTCTTAATTTTATACCCCGTTCCATCTTTCCGATCAAGCAATTCCACGCCCATGGCGTCGAGCTCATCACGGATCTTGTCGGCTAATGCCCAGTCTTTGTTCGCCCGGGCTTCATTGCGTTCGGCGATCTTTTGGATAATGAAGGTCTCGTCGACCTTGGCTTCTTTTTCTTTTCGGAAAAAGATCACGCCAAGAACGGAATCCAATTTTTGAAGCGCTTCAAGAATAGCTTGAGCGTCTTTGTCACTGAAAGGTGTTTCGCGATTGATACGATTTAAATTTCGGACCCCATCAAAAACAGATCCTAATGCTCCTGAAATATTTAAATCGTCATCCATGCCTTTTTCAAATTCTTTCAACATGCTATCCAACGCTTTAACGATCTCCTCATTCAGGGGACCTTCTTTAACATGCTCAAGTTCAAAAAGCAGATCATCAAATCGCTTTAAGGTTGTCTCTGAGACTTCTAGCATCTCGGGCGAGAAATTCAGTTTTTGACGATAATGGGTCGATAATAAAGTATAACGGATCGCCGCCGGCGAATAGCCTTTTTCGACCAGTCCATTGATGTAAATAATATTACCCAGCGATTTGCTCATCTTGGTTTTACCCCAAAGCAAATGTTCACAATGCAGCCAGTAATTAACAAAGGGCTTACCTGTGGCACCTTCACTTTGAGCGATCTCATTTTCATGGTGCGGAAAAATATTATCAACGCCACCGGTATGGATATCAAATGTCTGGCCTAAGTATTTCATGGACATGGCAGAACATTCAATATGCCAGCCGGGGCGTCCTTTACCGAGCTTGGTATCCCACGCAACGGCGCCATCTTCGTCCTTATATGCTTTCCAGAGCGCAAAGTCATTGGCAGATTCTTTTTCATATTCATCAGCATCAACACGACCGCCACTCTTCATATTTTCCATATCCAAGCGCTGTAATTTTCCGTAATTCGGGAAAGCAGAGATCTTGAAAAAGATATTTCCATCCTCAGCTTTGTATGCCAATCCATTATCCAATAATGACTGGACCAAGTCCACCATCTCGGGGATATGTTTTGTCGCCGCGGGATAGTATTCGGCCTTTTCGATATTCAAGGTATCCAGATCATTGAAAAACGCCTGCTTATAGATCTCGGTATAGTCATCGATGGATGTATTGGTTTCAGAACACTTACGGATGATCTTATCGTCCACATCTGTGAGGTTCATGACCTGTGTGACCTCGTATCCCTTGAACTTGAGATAGCGTTTTAAAAGATCTTCGAACATGTAGGCACGAAAATTACCGATATGCGCAAAATTATAGACCGTCGGACCGCAGTTATAAACCCCGACCTTGCCGGGCTCAAGAGGTGTAAAGGTTTCTTTCTTTCTGCTCATCGTGTTGTAAAACTTTAAAGACATTGCTACCTCATTTATTTATCGGAAAATAAGGAATTATTCCGCTCAGGAAAAGAATTGATGAAAGAAAATACAGTCCACAGATTTCGCAGATAATATGTCATCTTGAGCGAAGTCCGACATTGGGGGACGAAGCCGAAAGATCTATTCATGCCGCGAAACACTGAATCATGAATAGATCCTTCTCCGTCAGCTGACGGATCAGGATGACAGTTTAAAACAAACCTGCCAGCTCGACTCTCAGAATGAGGGAGCCCGTAGGCCGTGCCATCCGAAGGCCTACTGCGCCGAAGTAGCTTCAGCTACGAAGGCTGTACTTTAGCGTAGGGTGGGAGACCTCCGCGAGCATTGCGATATACAAAAGATTGACACGCAATATACAATTATATTATTCATTAGTATTTTTGAAAATCGAATTGTCATAGAGGTCCTGAACAAAATATCCACTGGCCCCGATCCCGATGCTTCGGGACGGGGTTCAGGATGACTATATTGTCTTTGGTGGCTTTGTGGTTTTTGTGTCTTCGTGAGAGGTGTTTTAATCAAGCGCATCCTCAATAATGATCTCAAGTAATTTGGGAAATGAAATCCCGGGACAATGTACCACAAAGGCTAACAACCCGAACATATTTGAGGAGTTGAACTTATTCAACCCCGCTGGGGTTGTATATTGTCTGGAATAAGCTTCTACTATATTTGACCACTCCGTGGTCTGCACGCTAATATTTATAAAAATCGCATCGTCACAGAGATCCCCCAAAGGGGCCCCTACGGGGCTGAACAAAATACTATTCGCTGATTTAACAGATTATCACAGATTAAGAAACAAAAAAAACCGTCTTCGTAAATCGATGGGATTTGTGGATATAATATATTTGAGAATCGAATTGTCTGAGAGGTCCTG
>DAOVOB010000165.1 GCA_030629925.1 Fidelibacterota bacterium | reverse complement strand
TAAAGCAAGGCGTCCCGTCCCGATGCTTCGGGATCGGGATGCCTTTTTTGTATCTGATAAAAACAGTATGGAGTTTAAGAGCGAGAATAGTCATCCTGAAAAAATATCCGGTGGATATTTTGTTCAGGACCTCTCCGACAATGCAATTCTAAAAAATATTAGTGTAAATAATTGATTATTCGTTTCTTTCCAATCTTTCGCGTATCTCTAATCTCGCGGAGGTCTCCCTGCGGGATCCCTTCGGGACTGAACAATCCTTCATTCCGATCCCGAAGCTTCGGGACGGGATTCAGGATTTTCAGGATGACGCCCGCAAACTTATCGTATTGTGCATCTTTTTGTATCAAACAAAAAGGGTTGGACATGTCCAACCCCGCGTTTACGATTTACGTCTCACGTTTTACGTTTTACGAAATCCTATTTATTCTTGCTTGTATCTTATTCACATGCCCCTGTTCCTGCAAACGCAGGTCTTCAAAAACCTCAACAATATCATCGCTGATCTGTGTCAGGGTCATGAGCATAGCATAAGTTTGTTCTGTGTTCTTTTCACGCTCCAATGCCACATTTAGAACGTCCAAAGCACTTGCATCGCCGTGAATCATTGACGTTTCTACGATGCGATCCATGATCGTTGTATCAATTTCCATTTCTTTTAGCAAAAATTCCGGACTGATCTTTGCCTCATCTATCAAACCTTTCAGACGATTCTGATGATCTACTTCTTCACTGGAAAGTTTTACCAGCAAGACTTTAATATCAGCATCTTCGATCAGTTTGGCAGCATTCGTGTAAAACACAAAGCTTTCATTTTCTATATGAATAGCATATTCGATGATCTCTTTTACATTGAATATTTTCATACTGTGCCTCATTTGTTTAAAAATTTATCAATACCCTTAGCCGCACGATGTCCGTCAGCAATAGCGGTAATTGCATCCGTACCGCCAATAATATCACCACCAACAAAGAGCCATGGAATTGAGCTTTGACAGAAAGTATCCACTTTTACTTTACGCGTCTCTGTCATTTCTAGTTTATCCTTTAGAGTATCAGTCATGTAATTGATATCCATGCCTTGTCCGATAGCTTCAACAACCATATCGGCTTCGAAAAAATTTGTTTCCTCGTTATCGAAGCGTGGATTGAAGTGACCGTCTTTATCAAAAACGGAGAGACAGCGAACAACACTCAAGCCTTTGATCTTATTGTCCTCGATCTTGATATCTTTCGGACCCCAGGCGGGTTCGATAAGCACTTTTTCTTCGCGGCTTTCTACGATTTCTTCGACGTCAGCAGGCATGATATCTTCGCTTTCCAGAGAAGTAAGCGTCAATTGAACTTTACCGTATTTTTGGTTTTGAAAACGAGCCAGCGTTCTGGCAATATCCATAGCTACATTACCACCACCAATAACGACGATCTTCTCGGCAACTTCGATGGTCTTGCCTTCTGTGACCTTGCGAAGCAGGTCTACGGCCTGAAAAACCATGGGATGGTCCGTTCCATCAACGCGTGTAGAACGTCCGTGGTGAAGACCGGTAGCCGCAAAAACGGCATCGTTATCTTTATGAAGCTGATCAAAGTTTATATCTTTGCCAATCCGGGTATTGAAATGCATTTTTACGCCGAGTGACTTGATATAGTCAATATCTTTATCCAGTTGATCGTAAGGCATGCGATATTCAGGAATACCGTAACGGGTCATACCACCGGGTTTGGGCATCGCTTCATATACATTAACCTGGTAACCCAGATTTTTCAAATAATATGCGGCAGATAAACCACCCGGTCCGGCACCGATGATCGCCACTTTTTTGTCTTTTTGTTCTACTTTATCTGCATTAAGGATTTCTTTATATTTTTCCGAAGGCACCTGATCGGCAATATAGCGTTTCAGCCAACGAATGGATAAAGGATCACCCTTATGCTGCATAGCACAGACAGTCTCGCAATTGTGTGTACAAACACGGCCGCACATCTCGGGCATGGGATTGGTTTCGTAGAGTACGCGCAGGGCTTCTTCCATATCATCGTTACGAACAGCAGCAATGTAAGATGGGATACCCATGTGAGCGGGACAAGTTGCAACACAAATACCGCATTCAACACAACGGTCGGCTTCTTTGATCGCCTGTTCTTTAGAATAACCTTTTACGATCTCGATAAATGATTTATCACGATCTTCGGGAGCAAGTTCTTCCATAAGAGTACGCCCGGTAGGATACAGCTCATAATTTTCGGGTTTTCTATAACCAAGTTCATTCTTGTCCCAGGGTTTTTTCTCTGCGCCCGGTACAAAGCGGAATACATCCGGATCTGTGTCGATCCATGTGTGTTCATTGGACATGGTCAGCGAACTCGTAGTACAGATATCTACGCATAGTGCACACCAGCAGCAGCGGCCGTAATCGATCAGCGGCCGTAATCCGCTGTCACCGTCTGTGGTCTCAATACCTTCTACAGGCACCATATCAATAGCGGCGTTCTGACAAATGGTTTCGCAGGTACCGCAACCGATACATGATTCCATATCGTTCTGGTGAAAGCCACGATAGCGCGGGGCGCCTTCCCGTTCAAGGGGTTTCTTGATCGGTACAGGTGGACTGAACAAGTGTTTCCATGCTAAAAAAGGAGAGAGTACATCTTTTAGACTCATCTAACTTACCTTTCTATTTCAGGTGGATAGGTATGTAATGACAACATCAGACCGGCCGTATCGGCAATATTGCAATCAATGGCCAGGCGTTCCATCAGGGCAACGGCGTGGGTATAACTGGGGCCGCGGACATTGACACGCCGCGGGTAACCGCTGCCGTCCGTGACCGTGTAATAGCCGTATTCTCCCCGGGTACATTCTGCACGTACATAGGTTTCTCCCTTGGGGATCTTCCAATGCAGAACGTTCGGCATCTTTGCCATGTATTCGCCGGATTTCGGCATCTTTGTCATGATCTGACGAATAAGATCAACAGATAATAATATTTCTTTTCTGCGCAAGTCCGTGCGAGTGTAGATATCGGAATTCGTTGCAGTGATCACATCAAAATCCAGTTCGGGATATTTCAAATAGGGATTATCTTTCCGTACATCCTTGGGAATACCGGCTGCACGAGCATTAGGCCCGGTCACTCCGTATTGATCGACTATCGCGGGATCAATATATCCCAAGCCAACAGTACGTCGTTTGAAAATAGCATTATCAAACATGGTTTTATCGATATCTCTCATAGTAGCTTCAATACTGCGCAGTGTTTCTTCCATACGGCCTTCAAAACCATCAGGGGTCAAACCGCGTACACCACCCGGTGGCATGTGCATACGATAAACACGTCCTCCGGTGACTTCTTCAAAACGGTCGAGCATCAGATCACGCACATAGTTGCCCCATTGAGCGACTACACCCAGTCCGAAAGCACCGGCCTGGCCACCGAGATGCATAAGAAAACTGGTCAAGCGGGACATTTCCAGGATCAGGGTCCGCATCCATTCGGCGGCATCCGGGATCTTGATACCTGCAAGTTCTTCGAGGGTAGCGGCATAACAATATTCATTGAAATCGGGCTCCGGGACCGCAATACGGATACAAAGAGGAAAGTTCTGAATAAAAAGACGACGTTCCATCAATTTTTCAAAACCGCGATGAAGATAACCTACATGGGTTTTGCACTCCAGGACCTCATCTCCCTGTATGATCAGTTCCAGGGACATATTCCCGGTAATACCCGGATGTTGAGGACCTTGCCATATTTTTATGAACTTCTGGCTTTCCATATCGATAATATTGGTACCATCCGGATTCTTGTCGGGAAATTTATCTCTGTATTTATTTATATCGGCCATCTCATTCCTCCGGATAGAGTTTTTGTTTCATGTATTCGGCGGGGTCATGGGTCTTCCTGCCCGGCCGCGGAAAATAGGTTTCTTCCGTGTAAGCCTTGGTATCGAAATCCCGGCGATAAGGTGGGATCTCCTGCCAGCCTTCCAGAATAAAAGGTTCATCGATACGAGGTGATCCGGGAAAATCGATACCGAACATTTCTTTTAATTCCCGCTG
>DAOVOB010000009.1 GCA_030629925.1 Fidelibacterota bacterium | reverse complement strand
GTTCGTTGCGTTAGTAGAACATCTTTCCCCTGTTCTTTCAGGGCATTCGCCTCTTCATCATAGATCTCAGTATGTTTGGAATATAGTTTTGTTGCTTTAATAGCCATAGGACTATCAACATAAACCGGTAGAACGGGAATTCGACCTTCACTTTCTAATTCACGTATGGTATAAAGGAGTTCCTGAGTACGTCCAACCGCAAATGCCGGGATCACAACAACTCCACCTCTTTTTATCGTATCATTAATAATTCGCTGTAATTCTTCCTTGGGGTCACCTTGCTCATGCAAGCGAGCGCCATAAGTCGATTCTACAAGGAGATAATCTGCATCAAGCACTGGTGATGGATCTTTAAGAATTGGGCGCTCAAAACGCCCCAGATCGCCCGAAAACACGATCTTTTTCTCTTCACCGCTCTCCTCTTGCCAGCGTCCTATTACAAAAGCCGAGCCAAGAATGTGACCTGCATCCTGAAATGTCATTAAAACTTCTGCTGTTGGACGAAAAGGGGTATCATAAGGAATACCTTTTAGTAGAGCTATAGTCTTTCTGGCATCCTCGGTGGAATATAGAGGCATGGCAGGACTATGTTTTGAAGTCCCTTTCTTATTGGCATACTTTGCATCTTCTTCCTGCAAATGAGCAGAATCAAGAAGCATGATCTCCAAAAGATCACGGGTAGGTTCGGTACAATAGACTGGTTTATTATAGCCCTGTTTGATAAGGCGAGGCAAATAGCCGGTATGGTCAATATGGGCATGAGTCAAAACAATGGCATCAAGATCATTGACATTCATTTTAAGTGGTGTCCAGTTTCGCAAACGCAATTCTTTAAGACCTTGAAAGAGTCCGCAGTCCACCATAATATTTGAGTTTTTATGAGAAAATACATATTTCGAACCGGTTACAGTTCCTGTTGCACCAAGAAAACGAAGTGAAGCCATCGTAATACCCTCATAATTATTTTTGATTAAAATAATCGATCAGAGTAGATCTGATCTGTGCAGTAAACAGGTCTTTACCACCCGTATTCATATTAATACCGTTGCTAAAATAGCGATCAATTGAAAGTCCTGCATTACTCATTTCATTTATACGAGCTTGCAAGTCAATATGTTCAATATTTTCTAACATAAAACTTTGTTTGATCAAGTCATAGAATTGCGGGTCCATTCTGACCCGGAATGCATCCAGTTCCAATGCTTTTTCATAATATTTAAGGGCTTCTTCACTATTCCCTGCATGCTCTGATATCATTGCCTTGCAATAATGATAGATAGCCGTTTTTGGTTCCCAGGCTTCTAGGTCATCGATCCAGCGTTCAATAGTAAAACGATCAGCATTAGCAACTAATATTTCACATTCTTGTGAAAAGTTATCATCCTGTAATTCTTTATCGTCAAAAAGCGAACGATAGGGTGGCGTTTTAATATTCACAGGCATAGAAACAAAGAAAACGGGGCAATCGCTTTTTTTTGCGATTTTTTTCAAATTGCGTTCAAAATATGATCTGGACTCCATATAGCTAGTGGATTCATATGCTACGAGCCATTCATCGGGATCACGTGGTGGAAAAACTTCCTGAGGATCCTTCTTCAAATAGATAAAGCGATCTAATATTTGAATGAAACGGTGATTTTTCATGCTTACAAAGAAATTTAGGCCCCAGTAATTATCAATATCTTGCATCCAAGTGCTTTTCCTGGGAATTCCATAGAACTCATTTCCGCCCATTACAACAACGCAAGCATCTGCCTCATATCGATTTATACAGCGGACAAGTCGTTTCATTGCAAAACTGTTGGTATAGGGTACTACCAATTGCACAATATCATAATAAACCGAATCTTCTTCTTTGAAATCCGGAATGATCTGTTCCTTATTAATATCAGGAAATGCCGAACAAAGAGTCTGGTCACCGATCAAAAATATTCGATAAGAATTTTCCGCTTTCTCCACGGGGATCTCTTGCGGCAAGATATCTACATTAGTGAATTGTTTCGGAGAGATAAAGCGACGATAATAGATCTGATTCAATTCATAATTTTGAGCATTATCTGATTGATTAAAAAGCAAATATGATTCGCCTACGCCTATAAAACGCAAGGCTAATTCAAGCAAGACCACGATCAAGATCGGTGATAATCTAAAAAATACATTATAGGCTAGTCGTCTGAATGATACTTTCATATTTACATCGAAAATGGTGTTGAACCGGAATTTGCCCCCAGAACAATAATTAAAAAGAAAAGAAAAAGAAGAAACAACGATACCAAAATATAATGGTGTCGGTCAAAAACAAAGTCGACCATAGTCTTTAACAATGATCTGAATTCATTCATAAAAATTCCTTATCTTTCATTAAATATACATAAATGTTCGGTCAGACTGCAATCATTCATCATGCTTTTTGAATAATAGGGGTAAAAGAAATAAGTTTGCGATGTTAATGACAACATGTGCAATTGCTGCAAAATAAATACTTCCACCCTGTGAAATAAAATAACAGAGAAAAATACTAATCATGAATATCCACAAGGTTGACCAGAAGCCTTGAACACCGGCATGAAGCAGAGAAAATACAGCAGACAAGAGCAATGCCGCCCATATCCAATGCGACCATAAGGGAATAATAGCCATATAAATAAAGCCGCGGAACATGATCTCTTCTACAATTGAGCCGCTAAGCGAAATACTTAAAGCCCAACGTTTTTGGATCGGGGTTACAGGTAACATATAATCGGTACGATGAATCCATTCTCTAATATTCTTTCTTCCTATAAAGGCAACAATAATATCTAGAACAGATAGCAATAAGACCATTCCGAGACCAGCCAAAGCACCCCATACAAGATCCGTTAGAATGCTATCACTGTGAAATAAATTCTGTAAGTTCTGCATCCAATTCTCAAGTCCGGGATGAGCGGAAACAGAACGGGCAATGATGATCGAGATCAACACATAAACAAAAAGAAGTAAAATAGACATCACAGCTTGTTGGATCATCCCCAGTGAATTCCATAACTGCTCAGGAGTAATTTTCATCTTGTTTTCGGATTGAGGTTCATTATCCAAAATATTTTATTCCTTTGCCTGGTTTTGAGACCCAGCTATTATCTTTAATAAAATACCGCCATGGCAGGTCTTTTCCTTGATTAATGCCGATACGAGTAGATTGGCCTATCATATTTTCCGGTATTTCATTTCCGGCCTCGATCCAAATCTTATTTTGACAGAGATCAATGCCATTTTCGAGACGACCTATTCTAAATGCCTGACATAATTTTGCAGGGCCATTTGTTACATTTGAGATCTTCTGACTATCAGATGTCATCGCTCCGTATCGATGAATGAGCATGTCTTCAAT
The DNA here is from genome assembly GCA_030629925.1 of Fidelibacterota bacterium. Classification (GTDB taxonomy): domain Bacteria; phylum Fidelibacterota; class Fidelibacteria; order Fidelibacterales; family Fidelibacteraceae; genus M50B103. Next base: position 11,274 of record DAOVOB010000009.1, on the reverse strand, counting down.
TCCTTCTACAGGTTCCAATGCACGAATCAATATTGCATCACCCTTCCCTATCTCACCGGTGACCACATTACAGCAAAAATGCATGCCATAGGTAAAATACACATACAAATGTCCCGAAGCACCGAACATTACTTCATTACGGGGTGTTTGTCCATTATATGAATGTGCCGAAGGATCATCTTTTTGGGCATAGACTTCAACTTCCACAATATGAGCCGATAATCGCCTTCCATTGTCCAAAATCCTTACAAATAAAGAACCAAGCAAACGGGTTGCCAAAGTATGTAGGTTTTGTTTATAAAATGAGCGAGATAAAGGAACGTGTATCATGATCTTATTAATTGTTCATACATAAACTGCAAGGCCTCAATATAGCTTTCTTCTTTTTTGCCGTAAAACTGTTCTATACAAACATCTTTTGTCACGGATATAGAGCGAAATTCTTCGCGCTCGTAAATATTTGAGAGATGAACCTCTATAACAGGTATCGCTAATAGTTCGATCGCATCCCGAATAGCATAGCTATAATGAGTAAAAGCTGCAGGATTAATGATAATACCCTCAGAGATCTTGCGCTGACGATGCAACATCTTAATGATCTTCTCTTCCGAATTGAACTGGTAAATACTTACATCCAATCCTAATTCTTCAGATTTTCGACGTATTATTTTATTCAATTTATCAAGCGTCAAGCTACCATATTGAGCTTTATCACGATGGCCCAGCATATTTAGATTTGGACCATGGATAACACAAATTTTTACATTCTTTTTTTCAGCGCTCATGAGCCTGCCCCATTCTTATAACGTTCCTTTAACCAAAGCAAGATTTCCCTGACCATTTCAGGTGTAATATCATTAACGATCACCGGAGATCCGATATCCTTTAAAAGAACAAAATTTAATTTACCGTCCCTAATCTTTTTATCATGCATAAGAGCTATCATTGCTTTATCAATATCCAGAGTACTCAAATCATGTCCAAGTTTAATTTTACATAAAGAATCGATAGCTGATCTTCCCTTGACAGAATCCAATCCAAGTTTTTTCATGCTTATCTTCAATGCAGCGCACATTCCAAGAATTACTGCCTCACCATGTAGAAATTTACCATAACCGCAGCTATTCTCGATTGCATGACCAATAGTATGTCCAAAATTCAAAAGCATACGAACCCCGGCTTCTTGTTCATCTTCTGATACCATCTCTGCCTTGATCTCTACAGAACGGCGAATGATCTTTGATATCAGTTCCATATTTTTAAGTGAAATAATACTGTTTTTATTGTCCAAACATGTCTGTAAAAACGACGCATCCCTGATAAATCCATATTTAAGGATCTCGCCATATCCACAGATCAGTTCACGAATTTCTAGAGTTTTCAGAACAGTCGGATCTATTAGAACAACCTTAGGTTGATAAAAAGCACCAATAAGATTCTTGCCTTGAGAGTGATTAACACCCACTTTTCCACCAACGGAAGAATCTACCTGAGAAAGCAAGGTAGTCGGTAACTGAATAAAGGGTAATCCGCGAAATAAACTGGATGAGACAAAACCTGAAACATCACCGACAATGCCGCCGCCCAATGCAATGATAGCACAAGAGCGGTCATAAGAATTCTCAATAAGTTCATCGTACAACTTGGATACTGTTGTCAGATTCTTATTCTCTTCTCCACTTGGCAACAAAAACGTATCAACTTCATAACCTGATGTTATTAGTGATCTTACCACTCTTTCAGAATAAAGCTTTTTCACGGTTTTAGAAACCATCAAAGCAACTTTATTGCCCTTTTTTAGAAAAGCTTGTACTTGTTCACCAACATTCATTAACAAATGTTGATCGATCACGATCTGATATGATCGTTCCGCAATGTCGACTTTTACAGTTCTCATTTTATCATGCTCTTGATCTTCTTTGCAGCCTCTTTGGGTGTTAATCTATCAGTATTTATGATCATATCGGCCTGTGTGTAAATATGGGTGCGACCGTTCAAAATATTTTCAAGATGTTCGACGCTAATCGGTTTTGGCAGTAAAGGTCTATCTTCATTTTTTATTCTTTCAAGGATAAGTCCAGGATTACATTTTAACCAAACTACTTTTCCCGTCTTTTTCATCCATCTTCGGTTTTCTGTTCTTACCGGAAAACCACCACCGGTCGCGATAACTGCCGGATCTGATATTTTGAGTGCGCGCGCAGTTTCTGCCTCATATCCCCTGAATACTATTTCACCCTCTTCAAGGAATATCCGTTCAATACTTTTTCCATATTTTTCAACGATCCTTTGGTCAAGATCTATCAAATCATAATTCAGGATCGAAGCCAACTCTTTTGCAACTGCCGACTTTCCCGAACCCATCATACCGATGAGGAAAATATGTTTTTTATACTCTTTCACGCTTTCAAATATCGCTCTTTAATTTCATCCCAACAATCAGCACCAAAACGGGCAAATATAGCGTTAAGTATAGGTCGTGCTATGAGATTTTCCGTAACGACAGCAGCTGCCGGTAGCGCACAAGTATCACTACGTTCTTTATGGGCATCCACTTTTTCCATACTTTCAATATTAAAACTTTCCAAAGCCTTTGTCAAAGTGGGAATAGGCTTCATCACAGCGTTGATAACAAGGGGCTGGCCATTGCTCATACCACCTTCCAAACCACCCGCGTGATTTGATGTCCGCTGAATTTCATCACCTTGGACTTTAAAAGCATCATGATATTGGGACCCCCGTTTATCGGCAGCTTCAAAGCCATCACCAAAAGAAATGCCTTTGATTGCTTGTAGCCCCATGATCTCGGAAGCCAAAGCTGTACTTAATTTATCGTCCCAATGGACGTAAGAACCCAAGCCTATGGGTAAGCCAAAAACGACTATTTGAAAAACGCCGCCTATAGAGTCGCCGGCAGCTTTTACACTGTCGATTTCTTTTCTCATGGCCTTTGCTTTATTCTCATTAATACAGCGCACATCGGAAGCATCAACTTTTTTTAGTAATGCTTCACTTACTTCCGACTGAGATACTTTAATGGTACCAAGTTGAGTAATGTGAGAATAAATATTTATTCCTAATTCTTCCAAAAACTGACGGCAGATTGCACCGGGTAATATTCGTGCTGCTGTTTCTCTGGCAGATGCACGTTCCAGGACATTGCGAATATCATCAAAACCATATTTTTTAATTCCAGGATAATCTGCGTGTCCCGGACGAGGGATCACGACTTTTTCCGAAACATCGGATTCAACCGGATCCATTTTATATTGCCAATTCTTAAAATCTTTATTTTGAACCATGAGAGTCACAGGTGAAGCCAAGGTCATACTGTTACGTAAACCACTTAAAACTGCAACTTTATCTTGCTCGATCTTCATCCTGCCACCACGACCATAACCCTGCTGACGACGCCAAAGCTGGAAATTTACTTGCTCAATATTGACTTGAAATCCGGCAGGTAAACCCTTGATCATACAGGTCATTGCAGGTCCGTGGCTCTCACCACCGCTCATGTATGTAATACTCTCGTTCATATTTCGCTCCAAATCGTTCGTAAAACTTAAGATACGGTATTTATATGTGCAATGGAATGAATTATTGAATTCACATCTACATATTGTTCATCACCTAACCATATTTTTTGTGCTTCAATGGCCTGATATACCAGCATTTTCATGCCATTCAAAGTGGGAATTTTCTGCTCTTTTGCCTTTAGTTCAAGATGTGTAGGAAAAGGTGCATAATTCAGGTCAAAAAGATAATCCTCTTTATCAAGATCAATGAAGCTATCAGGTATCTCCGGGATCTTTGCTCCGCCGATAGGGGTACAATTGATCCATAATCTTGGGATCTTGGGCAAAAGGTCAAAAACATTCATATTTAGCGTAGAGTACATTGAATTTATAAATTCATCACGCTCCGATCTTTGTTCACCACCCTGTACTGTTATTGCTTTAAAACCAAGCTTCTCTAGTCCGAATGCGACGGCTCTTGCAACACCGCCATATCCGATAATAACAGGATGATAAGAAATGTAATCCGGAATGTTTTCCTTGATAGATCGAATAAAGCCAAGATAATCCGTATTATAACCCTTCCAGACTCCATTACGAATATCAACTGTATTGACAGCTCCGATCTTCGCGGCAACATGATCAAGGGTATTACAGTGATCCATGATTGCTTGTTTATGAGGAATTGTCACATTAAAACCGGAGAGATGTTCAAAGGTCTTTGGAATTGCTTCATTCAATTTTTCGGGTGCTATATCAATAATACTATAATCTATGGGGGATTGACTGATCAACTCATGGATGACCGGACTCAAAGAGTAGGCAATTTTATATCCAAGTAATGCAAATTTCATTTTTTACTTATCCTACCTAAAATGTTATAAAAATTCGGATAAGATATATCCACTGTTGACCAACCTCGAACATATACAGGCTTTTCACTTATCAAACCGGCGATCGAAGCGGTCATAGCAATACGATGATCGCCCTGGGCATCCACTTCTCCACCTTTCAACTTTATACCGCCTTGTATACTCATACCATCATCAAATTCTTCTATTTTTGCACCAATATTTCGTAGCATGGCTACAGTCGATGAAATACGATCACTCTCTTTATATCGCAATTCTTTTGCGCCACGAATAGTCGTAAGGCCTTTTGCCTGAGTCGCTATCAAGGCAAGAAGTGGTAACTCGTCAATCAAACCAGGTACCTGTTTCGCACGTATATCAAATTGTCGTAAAGCAGATGAACGAACGATGACATCACCCGCCGGTTCTAAGTTCTTATCTTTTGCGATCAAATCAATATCAGCTCCCGAAGCTTTGAGCAAAGAAATAAAAGCCGTTCGAGTTGGATTCATTGACATCTTTCTCAAGAATAGTCTGCTTTTTGGTAACAAGAGCCCGGCTGCAACCCAATATGCTGCGGAGGAAGGGTCACCGGGAATCGAGTAATTAAAACCCGGGATTGAACGGCGTAATGTATGAACAGAAATAATATTTTTATTTTGAAAAACCGGTATACGGAACATTTTCATCATTTTTTCAGTATGGTCCCGGCTTTTGACGGGTTCTTCTACAAAGGTCTTGCCATGAGCCGACAGACCAGCGAATAAGACACAAGATTTTACTTGAGCGCTGGCAACGGGGAGAACATATTGTATCCCGTCTAGTAATTTTCCCTTGATCTTCATAGGTAAATGACCGTCTTCGGCACTTATATCAGCACCCATTTTCTTTAAGGGTTCAATCACACGTTTCATGGGACGAGTTGAAAGAGAATCATCGCCTGTCAACATAATATTCAGATTTTCCCGTCCGGCAAGTAAACCTGACATCAAACGAACCGTTGTACCTGAATTACCGCAATTCAAGATACCGTCCTGAGGTTGTTTCCAGCCATTAATACCCGGACTGTCAACATCGACCGTAAATTTACCCAGTTGAAAATTCACACCAAGCTTTTGCAAACATGCAATAGTCGATAATGCGTCCGCGCCGATGTTCAAATGTTTTATCTTTGAAACCCCTTTTGCGATAGCGGCAAACATTAAAGCACGATGACTCATTGATTTATCACCAGGAAGCGTAATCTGACCGCGTACGGAGTCAATTGGTTCAACAATTTTAATATTATGGTCGGACATTAAATTAGTTTAAGGTTTAAGGTTTAAAGTATAGAGATTTTCACTGTTCACTGTTCACTCTTTAATTACCGTGACAAAATCTGTCACATTATATTCCAAATCTTGAATACCTTTGTCAATCATTTTAAGTCCGTAAAGGCTTTTGCAATTTTGTGATGCTATAATAAGCGCATTGCTTGGTAACTTGCCTTCTGACAGCATTCTAGCAGAAAGAGCCGTGTCTTCTTCTTCCACTAACAAGACATCTGGATAATGTTCTTTTAGATAGCTTTTACATTGACGTAAAGCTTGAGGATGCGAATGAATAGAAGAAGGTTTTTCAGCATTTGAATCTTTTCGTCCCATTAAACATTGATTAACGATGAAAGGAAAGAAGCCGGTTATTTTACAACTGTGTTGTGCCAATCCCTGAACCGTTTCAAGCACCATACCACCCACAGCATTCTGGATCGGCATTAAACCAACTTGAATAAAACCAAAATTCAATGCATCATAAACACGTTCGGCCGTGGTTAAGCAAATAATTTCACCTTTAGCGATGTGATTATTCTTCACCCATCTTTGTCCGGCTTCCTGAGAGAAACTACCCTCATCGCCCATTACACCTAAGGTAAATGGACCTGAATATTGCATGTTCTCTTTACGAATATTTGCGGATACTTCATGTGTAGCCTGCAAGAATTCCTTGAACATGTTCACGGATTGCGGATTATACAATAACATATCTCGAAACAACTGTTTTGTATCGTTGTCACAAAATTTTTCAACATCGCGCAACATATTATACCCTTTTGTCGGGGTATTGGTATTCGGAAGGTCCATACGTTTAAGTACATTACCCACAAAATGAGTTACACCCTGAGAGTAGGCAATGCTTCTATCATGTTCAGCCGAAGAAATGATCTTTGTAAAAAATCGCCATGAAGCAAATATCTCAGACCATAATGAAGCTAGTTCGGGATACTGATCTGATGGTGTAATGATCATGAGATTATTTTGATTGGGAGCATAGGAGTCCGGTCCGAAAAGAGGGTGCACTCCAAGATGTTTGATCTTGGGAATGTTAGCATCCATCCATTCTACCGGCATTGATTTGACGGATGCCATATCAATGATCGTCGCATCTTTAGCAAAATGTGATGCATTATCTTTAATAAATGATTCCATTAATGAAATGGGAATACATAAAAATATTACATCTTGCTTCAAGGCTGTTTTTAAGTTCACAAAACGGATATTTTTCTTTTCATCCGGGAAAACGTCCGTATTATTTTCATATACCAATACAGATCCGTATTCGGATAAAATATCCACCCATAATTTCCCAAAACGTCCATATCCTATAACGGAAAAGGTCAAATTGTCAATATTATTTTTTTGCAATGGTCTTCCCTAAGGCTCCGGCAATGATCTTGATCTCTTTCATCAATTCAGCGAATTGCTTTGGATACAATGATTGTGCACCGTCGGACAATGCTTCATCAGGATTATCATGTACCTCAACCATAATGCCATCAGCCCCGGCAGCAATAGCTGCTCTTGCCATAGGAATGACCAGATCGCGCTGTCCCATGGGATGGCTTGGATCCACAATGATCGGTAAATGTGATTTTTTCTTGATCACCGGTACAGAAGAAAGATCCAGTGTAAAACGGGTAGATTTTTCAAAGGTCCTTATACCACGTTCACACAAAATGATTTTCTGATTACCTTTGCTTGCCAAGTATTCCGCTGAATTTAACCATTCTTCTACTGTGGCTGAGATACCACGTTTTAATAGAATTGGTTTATCAAGATGAGCCAACTCTTTTAGCAAGGCAAAATTCTGCATATTTCGTGCACCGACTTGGATCATATCGACATATTTTTCAAAAAGAGGTATATCTTTGATAGCCATGATCTCGGTTACGACAGGCACACCATATTTGTCACCTGCCTCACGAAGATAGATCAATCCTTCTTCACCCAGCCCCTGAAAAGCATAAGGTGATGAACGAGGTTTAAAAGCACCGCCACGAATAAAGTTCGCACCATGCTGAGTGATTTTTTTTGAAATATTATCCATCATCTTCTTGTTCTCAATTGAACAGGGACCTGCCATTACGACAAGCTCATTTCCACCAATTGTAATATTTCCGATCTTTACTTTAGAATTTCTCGGATGAAAAGCACGAGAACACATTTTATAGGATTCGAGAACACGAAATGCAGTTGAAACACCTTTAAACGATTCAAAAAACTCCGGAGTTAGATTTTTTGTATTTCCAATAATACCGTAAACGGTATGTTCTTCTCCCTGGATCGGATGAATTTTAAAACCATGTTCGACTAGGTAATCACTGACATGCTTCATCTGTTCATTGCTTGCATTCGTTTTGAATACAATAATCATGTTTTCGCTCCTATATTGTTACTAAATATCGTCTGGAAACACATTGCTATTGGTTTCATATACCACTCCCGCAGTGTGTTTAGACAGAAAATCTACCTAAAGTTTCCCGAATCAATAATAACCGATGTCAAAAATACTTTTTATTCCCTGTATCAGTTTTTTGCAATAGTCTTCCCTAAGGCTCCGGCAATGATCTCAATTTCCTTCATCAATTCTTTGAATTGTTTAGGATACAGTGATTGTGCACCGTCGGACAATGCTTCATCGGGGTTATTATGAACTTCTACCATGATACCGTCTGCCCCGGCAGCAATAGCTGCTCTTGCCATAGGAATGACCAGATCGCGCTGTCCCATGGGATGGCTTGGGTCCACAATGATCGGCAAATGTGATTTTTTCTTGATCACCGGTACAGAAGAAAGATCCAGTGTAAAACGGGTAGATTTTTCAAAGGTCCTTATACCACGTTCACACAAAATGATCTTCTGATTACCTTTGCTTGCCAAGTATTCCGCTGAATTCAACCATTCGTCTACTGTGGCTGAAATACCACGTTTTAATAGAATTGGTTTATCAAGATAAGCCAACTCTTTTAGCAAGGCAAAATTCTGCATGTTTCTTGCACCCACCTGGATTATATCAATATATTTTTCAAAAAGAGGAATATCGGCAATAGCCATGATCTCTGATACAACAGGGGTTCCGTATTTATCACCCACTTCACGAAGATAAATCAGTCCTTCTTCTCCCAATCCTTGAAAAGCATAGGGTGAAGAACGGGGTTTAAATGCACCTCCACGGATTATGTTCGCACCGTAACCAGCTATTTCATTAGAAATATCATCCAACATTTTCTTACTCTCGACAGAACAAGGACCTGCCATAATTGTTATCTCATCGCCTCCAATAGTAATATTGCCTATCTTTACCTTAGAATTCAAAGGATGAAATGCTCTTGAACATCTTTTATAAGATTCCTGAACACGAAAGGCATCAGAAACTCCGTCAAAGACTTTAAAGAAATCTGGAGTTAGTTTTGCGGTATCACCAATAATACCATATATAGCTTGTTCCTGTCCCTGACTGGGATGGTATTCAAAACCATGTGAAGTCAAATAAACTTCAACATGGGCTTTTTGCTCCTTTGTTGCATTCGGTTTGAATACAATGATCATGTATTCACTCCTTTATAATTTTAAATTGGGAACAGCTCCGATCTCCAGATCGGCAAACCATCCTTTACGATAATACATAACACCGGTCGCCGCGATCATAGCGGCATTATCCGTACAATATTCTAAAGGTGGATAAAAGAGATCTATTCCCATATTATCCGCCATGGATTTCAATTCTGAACGCAAGCGTCTGTTTGCCGCAACACCTCCGGCAATAATAACTTGCTTATGCCCCGTTGCCACAATTGCACGACGCACTTTTTCTTTTAATACATCTACAACCGCTTCCTGAAAACTGGCTGCAATATTCGCTTTATCCTGATCATTGGGGTCGGGATATTTTTTTACATAATTCAATACGGCCGTTTTCATTCCGCTAAAACTAAAATCCAAGCTATCCGGTTCTAACAAAGAACGAGGAAATTTCACGGCTTTGGGATCACCACTATCTGAAAGAGTATCAATGACAGGACCGCCAGGATAACCGATCTTCAATAATCGTGCAGTTTTATCAAATGATTCTCCGGCTGCATCATCTCGTGTTGTACCAAGAATCCTGAAATCTTTTATGCCCTTAACATCCACCAGCATAGTATGTCCGCCTGAAACCAGGAGACAAAGAAATGGTGGTTCCAATTCCGGGAACTCCAGCATAGGAGCATATAAATGTGCTTCAATATGATTAACTGAGATAAAAGGTATATTTTGTGCTAGAGCAAAACCTTTAGCATAATTCAAGCCTACTAATAAAGCACCCATTAAACCCGGTCCATAGGTAACAGCAATGGCATCTATGTCATTAGGGGTTAACTTTGCTCTTTCAAAAGCTGAGTGAACGACTTGAGATATGGCATGCTCATGAGCACGACTTGCCAGCTCGGGTACCACTCCCCCATATTTCTTATGGATCATTTGAGAATAAACAATGTGCGATTCAACTTCAAAGCCTTTTAAGATTGCGGCACTTGTCTCATCACATGAAGATTCTATACCCAAAATCCTTGGATTTAATTCTTTTTCACTCATTCTTCCATATTCTTTCTTATTACCACTACCTCAATCTGCTCTGGGTTTATATTAATAACATCCAAAACTTCATCAGGAGATGATATTTTCACAGGATAATAGTTTTTATTTGGGAACCACTGTGATAAATAATCAAAATGTACATAGAAATCACGACGCGTCAGATTTTGAATTTGACTATTTCCGCCGGTGACCCTTAGGCTGACTGTGTTCGGAATAAATTGTATTTCAAGATCAGATGGTTGGTTCTTAACTTGGATGGGGATGTTTGAGATCGTCCGCTCACCGATCATCTCAATATTAAATTCCACATCAATTTCCTTAGGTAAAATACTGACTAAAGCTTGATTAGGATTAATAATAGATATTGTGGATGTAAATGTCATGTCTGCATTATCTTTTTTTATTAATTCAGTCTGCAATTGATCATACTCAAGCAATAAAGTCTGTGGTCCTGTAAGAGTTACTTCTGATAATTCGGGAGCATTGACTTGAATAAACCCCGGACGAACGGAAATATCAGACTGTATCGTTACCGGAATGATCTTTTCAACTTTGTTGTCTATAAAGACATCAATGCTATCAGGATAGACCACTTCTAAAAATTTCATTTCGGATTGTAGCATAACTTGATTGGGCCGTTCCTGATAATAGCTTTTTAAAGAAATTTTTTGATCATTGGCAATAGTACCAACATCGAGAATCAAAGAAGACTTTTGAGACAATCGTTGCAAATACAGCGAACGACCGGAACCCTCAACTCGCACCTTTACAGATTGAGGTAGAACTTGACCCAAGGTTTTTTCTGCTCTTGGCTCATAGACTGTCAAGGGTAACTCGATCACCCCAACATATGTTTGGCTTGATACGATGAGAAACCATAAGATCATAGCAGAGATAACGACAATAATTTTTGGAATAAATTTTTTCATAATAATTACCCTAAATTTAACAAATTTAAGGATAATATTTCAATTTCACAATTTAAAATAAAATATCAAGCATTTTCATCATAAT
>DAOVOB010000025.1 GCA_030629925.1 Fidelibacterota bacterium | reverse complement strand
TTCTTTCATATAACGATCATAACGAACTTCCATTGCCTTCAAAGCTGATCGCATATGGCCCGGCATATCGATCTCGGGGATCACTTCAATATGACGGCTTTTCGCAAAACGAAGTAATTCAATAAAATCTTCACGAGTATAAAAACCGCTTCCATTTCCCAATTCAGGATCCGCATATGGTCCCGATCCAAGACTAGGCTGCAAATGATCTTTCTCATCTTTCGTATGCCCGCGAAATGCTCCTATTTCAGTCAATTCCGGGATGGGTCGGATCTCTATGCGCCACCCCTCATCATCAGTAATATGGAAATGAAGCTTATTTAACTTATAGCTTGAGATCAATTCAATAAATTTCATGACATTTTGTTTACTGTGGAATGACCTTGAAACATCAAGATGCATCCCGCGATAGGGAAATCGCGGTCCGTCCACCACATTAATACTGGGGACTGAAACAACAGTTTCAAAAACATTATTCAGATCTGCAGGAAAAAGAGACAAAAGACTTTGGATTCCATAGAACACGCCGGCCTCATCCGCACCCATGATAATAATACCCTGCTGAGGATCTATATTAAGAATATAGGCTTCTGCATTTCCACTTTTTTTGTTCAAGATGATCCTATTGGGTGCAGTTTCTCTAAAATCATCACTTCTGAATTTTGTTCTTATCATGTTTCCACCAAAAACTTCGTTAAGTTTATTTTGAAGGAAACGGGCTTCATTTGATAAGGAGCTATGATAATAAATAGTAAAATCTTTATTGATCTCACATGTTCCTTTATCTAATGTGATTTTATTCGGTGTTGGAAAAATGGGTACTAAATTTGCTTTTGGAATTATCTGAATTGCTTCATTCTCTTCGTATCTCATTTCGGCGGTTTGAACTTTTAAATGATCAAAGGTACCTTTTACGAGATTTGCGTCTTTCGGGAATGGCAATGTTATTGTTTTTCCCGAAGGAACAAGGATCTCTTTACCTAAGCCTTTTTTAATAACAAAATAGCCTCCGCTTATCGCATCTGACTTGTGTATGGCATAATGACTTCCAATTAACGGGAAGGTCATACTTTCACCGGGTTTCAATTCTACAAAAGTCTCTGTGGGATATATGTGGCTAAAATCGCCATTAATGGTCTTGCCCGCAAGTCCTTGCCATTCCTGATCATTCTTAATGGATCGGAACCAGGTGAAATAAAATTCCCAATTATCCTTTGTTAAAGTATATCTGGAATTATTTGTGAAAGTAATTTCACATTTATGCTGATTAGCGGCTTTATATTGGTTTTGAACCAACTGCCAGGAAACATTAATTTCACCCTTACCTTTACCACAAGATGCCATCAGAATCACCATTGCAAGTAGCAAGGTCATTATTTTCAATGATCTCATTATTATTCCTTTTTCTTAGTATCAATTACTTATTTATGACAACCAGGAAGAAAATTTCCTCTTGATCTTTAACTCATGATTACGAACTGCCTGTTCACCGACCTCGATCAACTCTTTTACATGTTCAAAATCCATGTTATAGGCCCCTTTATATGCCTCTATTGCTACAGTCGCTTTATTTTTCCTGTGTGCATTCTTGATGGAACAGGACATGGCGCGGAACATTACATCAAAACTGTTTTTCAAGTCTGATCGACTGACCGCCCTTAGAGGCGATACATCGACTGATAAAACCTTTTTGTATCCCATTTGATGAGCAATATTGATAGGCATATTATCGGCAAAAGCACCATCTATATAAAATCCATCCTGCATATCATAGGGTTCAAAGAATGGCGGAATGGACATGGAACAACGAATTGCCTCCGCAAGATTGCCAGCTATAAAAACTTTTTCTCTCCCGCTTAACATATCTACGGCATTGGTTGCAAAGGGGATCTGTGTATCTTTAATATCAATATTATTCGTTACTTCTCTTAATTTATCAAGTATCTTTTCACCTGACTCGGCTCCTCTTTTGGTACGCAGATGATTAATTGCCTCTCCGGCTTGAAATATCCTGACCAAGGGACCTTCACCCCACTTCAATGTTTGCATCGTCGCAACCATATCGCGGATATTGAAATCTTCCATCATATAATTTTCAATCCATTTGGCTGATCTTCCAGAAGCATAAACACCGCCTACGACAGATCCCATAGAAGTTCCAACTATCAGTGAGGGTTTTAGTTTTAAACGCTCAAGCTCCTTAAGGACGCCAATATGAGCTATACCGTTACCACCACCACCAGAAAGAACGAGTGCCCATTTCATATATATCACCCAATTTATTTAGTAACATTGTGAAACTGTCTTCATCTTCTTTATCTACTGCTCTTGGATCAGAGATCACATATAGATTAACATGCTTATCCATAAAATCCGTTGTTGCAAGAAAACATCCATCCGGTGAGATATCCAATCCGGTCGGTTGATTCCCTTGTGCCCATGAAGTTAAAGTTGTCATCGATTCCGTATCAATAACTACTATATCTCCATTCCTTGGACTTGGTAATGTATAGCCATTGGGATTGTTTGGACCACGGCAGCTGACAAAAAGGTACTTTCCATCAGGAGTCAAACGAATGGTATTGGGATGACTGTCAACTTCCTCTGTTGCAACTGTCTCCCGCTTTATCCAATCGTATTTATAAACTAATGCAAAGCGCATATCGTCGTAATAGAGCATTTTCTTTTTAGGGTCAAAACGAATATCACGCATTGCTGAGCGATGTTCCAGCATTGTTTCTACTTTCTTGCCGGTACGAACATCGAAAACTTCAATTCCGCAATCGGTACTATTAGCACCACCATATAGAGTAACAGCTAGTGTGTCATTTCCTATCCATGCAAGACCACGCGGGATCTGTGAAGTTCTCAAATTTCGAATGATCCGATGTTTGTCAACATCAAAAATAGAAATACGTTTAGATATCCAATGAGACATGGCAACCTGTTCCTGGTTTGGACTAAATTCAAGCGCCTTTGTCCAGTCACCACCCGTATATCTACCGGCTTGCAGGGAGTCCGCTTTGGGATCATAAATAAAATAGTCAGCGGTCGTCATGCGGGTAAACCAAAAATTGCCATCGCGTTCTCTAAAAACACCTTCGGCATATCCATAATCATTGGCAGGATCATCACAACCGGGATAAATGGTCTTTATCTTTTCGAAAGGATCTACGGTATAAATTTGAACAGCAACACGGCGCTGGCCAAGCAAAGTAACATATACATACTTCCCATCCGGTGAGAAAGTACAGCTCTTGGGTGAACTTCCGGTGTTTGCTGTTTTTTTAAAGTAAGGGAACTCAGTTCTAAACGCCCAATCATCAGCGATAAGAGAATCCTTGATCTGTTCCATAGCAAACATATCATTATACATCAATTCCCCTGCACACAAGGGGATAATAAACACAAATAGTAGAAGACATATCTTGTTTTTTATCATTCATTTCCTCATAAAATTTACAATCTCTGTAAAATAGATTATTTTTCTTGATATTAAAAGAATTTCGCAAAAAAACGAAGAGGATTTAAAATGTTTAAGGGATAGGGAAGAAATATTATTCTGAACCCCGATTGGTCGGAGTGAAGATTCTATTCATATTGCAGAATTTTGTTTAAAGCATAGGGTTTAATCTACGCCCCGACGCTTTGGGGTCTTATAGTAGAAATTTAGCTTACAATTTGTTTTCTTCTTTTTACTCTTTACTCCTTTCTATCCTACTTTCTTAACTTCTCAACCCATCGACTTATCGACCCATCAACCTCCTTTAAAGATCTCGCTACGCAACTCCGCCAGCTGGCGGACTAAACAAATTTCTTTCCCCCGATTATTCGGGGTTTCAGGATGACGCGCCTTATCAACCATCACCTATCAACTAATCAACTCTTCGTCTTTTCGACCCTTCTACTCTTCGATTTTTCGACTTATTTTTCTTACAATATTATAACACTCGGAGCATTTTTTTATTATATTAAACCGCACTTAAAGAGAGGAATTATCCATGAAAGAATTTTCACAATTACATAAAGCAAGAACAGGATATCAGCCAAAGCTGCCGTCCGTTTTTCTTAATGGCCCAAAGGTTAAGATCATTAATGGCAAAGCCGGTTCTTCCGTTGCTGACCAAGATAAAATCAAAGCATTGTTCCCAAAAACTTTCGGTATGCCGACAATCGGTTTTGAAGCAAATGAGAATGCTGAGTTCAAACCCCTTAATATAGGTGTTATTCTATCCGGTGGACAAGCACCCGGCGGACACAATGTGATCGCCGGTCTTTACGATGGCTTAAAAGCCTGTCACCCCAATTCTAAACTTTATGGATTCCTGGGCGGCCCTTCCGGTCTGACAGATAATGAATACCGTGAATTAGATGCGAATTATATTGCCGAATATCGCAATACAGGTGGTTTTGACATGATCGCTTCCGGTCGTACAAAACTAGAAACTGCAGAACAGTATGAAATAACAGCTAAAAACTGTAAAGCATTGGGAATTGAAGCTCTTGTCATTATTGGCGGAGATGATTCCAACACCAATGCAGCCGTACTGGCCGAATACTTTGCTCAGCATGAAACGGGTATTTCTGTGATCGGTGTTCCCAAGACTATTGATGGTGACTTGAAAAATGAAATGATCGAAGCTTCTTTTGGCTTTGATACTGCTACAAAAGTTTACAATGAGTTGATCGGAAATATTCAACGCGATGCAAATTCAGCAAAAAAATACTGGCATGTCATTAAATTGATGGGGCGTTCAGCCTCGCATATCGCATTAGAATGTGCTTTGCGTTCACAACCTAACTTAGCTATTATTTCTGAAGAGGTTGAAGCTAAAAAGCAAACCTTACATGAGATCGTTGAAGAATTGACCCAAGTCGTCGTTAAGCGTTCCAACAATAAAGAGAATTTCGGCACCCTGATCGTTCCCGAGGGTTTGATCGAATTTATTCCTGAAATGAAAAGCTTGATCTCCGAATTAAATGACCTGATGGCAGCCAATGAAACAGAGATCAATGAGATCAAAGATACAGATACCAAAAGAAACTATATTCTAGATAAACTACAGAATGATACGGCAACACTTTATAGATCATTACCCAAACAGATCGCGGAGCAGCTAATTATGGAACGCGACCCTCACGGGAATGTACAAGTATCCCTGATTGAGACTGATAAGCTCTTGGTCTACATGATCGAAAAACAACTCGAGATCCTAAGAGCCAAAGGAAAATATAATGGCAACTTTAAAACTCACACCCATTTCTTTGGTTATGAAGGTCGATGTTCTTTCCCCTCAAACTTTGATGCCAATTATACCTATGCCCTTGGTTATACCGCTTCACTTCTCGCGGAAAACAAATGCACAGGGTATATGTCATCTGTACGCAATCTAAAAAATCCTGCAGAGAACTGGATACCCGGAGGCATTCCCATGACGCAAATGATGAATATTGAACGCCGTCATGGAAAAGATAAACCCGTTATCAAAAAAGCTCTTGTTGAATTGGATGGTCTGCCTTTCAAGACCTTTGTAGCCAATCGCGACAAATGGGCAATTGAAACATCTTATATTTATCCCGGTCCGATCCAATATTACGGACCGACTGAGATAAGCGAAATAAAAACCATTACATTGGAATTAGAACATCAATAAAGGAGCATTTATATGTCAACTAAACCTAATTTAAAAGCCGGCGTTGTGACCGGGAAGATACTTTTGGACGTTTTTGAATACGCCAAGGAAAACAAATTTGCTTTCCCGGCAGTCAACATTATCGGTTCAAGTACAGCTAACGCAGCACTTCAAGCCGCTAAAGATGCTAAATCAGCGATCATGATCCAATTCTCAAATGGTGGTGCTGTTTTTAATGCAGGAAAATTATTGGATAATACAGATCAAAAAGCTGCCATTGCAGGTTCTATAGCCGGTGCTTTACACATTCGCGAAATGGCTAAACATTACGGTGTTCCGGTCATTCTTCATACCGACCATTGCGCTAAGAAATTTCTTCCCTGGATCGACGGACTTCTTGATGCAGGCGAAGCTTATTATAAAAAACACGGTGAACCGCTTTTTTCTTCTCACATGATCGACCTTTCAGCCGAACCCATAGAAGAAAACATTGAGATCAGTAAAAGATACCTGGAACGTATGTCAAAAATTGACATGTTACTCGAGATCGAACTTGGTGTAACAGGCGGTGAAGAAGATGGTGTTGACAACAGCAGTGTTGACAACTCAGAACTTTACACTCAACCTGCTGAAGTAAACATGGCCTATGAGGCGCTTAACGCGATCTCTCCTATGTTTACTATTGCAGCAGCTTTCGGTAATGTCCATGGTGTCTACAAACCCGGCAATGTTGTTCTTACTCCCAAAATCCTTGATAACTCACAGAAATACATCTCTGAAAAACATGGATTAGGTGAAAAACCGATCAATTTCGTTTTCCATGGTGGCTCAGGTTCTGCTCCGGAAGAAATTGAAGAAGCAATTTCTTACGGTGTGATCAAGATGAACATTGATACGGATACCCAGTGGGCATATACAAAACCCGCAAAAGACTACATGGATGAGTATGATGGATATCTTCAAGGACAGATCGGTAACCCCGAAGGTGACGATAAGCCCAATAAGAAAAAATACGATCCACGCGCATGGGTCATAGCATGTGAAAAAGGTTTTACAAAGCGTCTTATTCAGGCATTTAAAGACTTGAACAGCTACGACCAATTTGAATACTTATATTAAATGTAATTTCATAGGCCGGACATCTCCTGTCCGGCCTTCTCTTACCACATATTAACTTGACATGTTGACCGCTTTATCGTATTATCATATCAGATATAAATTTTATTAAGCAGTTTCCGATTTCTTATAACAGGATTTACTATGAAGAATGTATCTTTCCTTACAAAAATTATTGTTAACCTTATTGCTTTTACCATCGTCGGTACGATGTTCAAAGGCATACATATTGATGGCATATTTACGCTCATTGCCATTTCAGTTCTCTTTGGAATTTTGAATGCTTTTGTTAAACCATTTTTAACGATCATTACAATACCCGTAACAGCAATGACCTTTGGAATATTCTATTTATTTATCAATGGCTTCATGGTCTGGCTGACTTCATTTTTGATCTCAGGATTCATGATCGCAAATTTTTCTACAGCATTCTGGTCAGCGATCTTTTTATCACTGATCTCTTGGCTTGCAGAAATGATCTTTTTTAAACGAAATGCCTAATTTAACTAAACATCACCCGGCTAAGTTCTGGGAGGCTAAAGGCGACAGCATTAACTGCTGGCTTTGCCCGCATCTTTGTACTTTATCAGAGGGCCAAAGCGGGAAGTGTTTAGTTCGTACGGTTATTGACGGAGAATTGGTTTCAACGATTTACGCTTTACCTTCAGCTTTACGTGTTGATCCAATTGAAAAAAAACCGCTTTATCATTTTCTCCCGGGTAGCAAATCTTTCAGTCTAGGAACTCAAGGCTGTAATCTAAAGTGTGATTTTTGTCAGAACTGGCATCTCTCCACGCAACATGGACATGCCAGTGTATATGTCTCTCCCGAAGAGATCGTTTCGGAAGCACTGGAGGCATCATGTCAGTCAATTGCTTTCACCTATAATGAACCTATTGTGTTCGCTGAATATGCCATGGATATTCGTGATCTCGCGAATAAAGCAAATATTCCCTGTATTTTTATTACAAACGGCTATATTACACCTGAAGCTCGTGAAGAAGTATTTGCTGGCATTAAAGCAGTAAATATTGATCTTAAAGCTTTCTCGGAAGATATTTATATTAAATATACGGGAGCCCAATTAAATCCTGTTCTTGATACGATCAAATGGTGCATTCAGGAAGGGATACATACTGAACTTACAACTCTTATCATTCCCGGTGTGAACGATGATCCTGATATGATAAAAAAAGAATGTCAATGGATCAGCAAACATTGTGGAAATGATACTGTACTGCATATTAGTGCCTTTCATCCCGATCATAAAATGAAAGATTATCCCAGAACATCCCGAGCCGTATTGCAGCGTTGTAAAGATATTGCCCACAAATGTGGTTTAAAATATATTTATGTTGGAAATTATCCGGGCTTTGATAACAATACATATTGCCCGGAATGTGGCGAAATTATTTTAAAAAGAGACCTCTACTCTGTTAAGGGTATTGCGTCTCATACTCATGAATTACCAATAATTTGGAGGGTCTCATGAAGTTCATAAATTTCAAACAAGCCATTCTATCCCCTTTTGACGAATTACAAAATGAAAGTGGAGAAGAATTCTTGGAACTCATGGTGGATACCATTGTATTACAAGATGCGAAAGAGAAAGAGATCGCCATCTTAAACGGATGGGAATACAATCTATCCCGGTCCCGGCACTGGGACAAAGAACAGGAAAACTACATCATGTATGATGGATTTAATGATGAACATCTTGGGGAACTATTCGAGGATATTCTGGAAAAAGCAGCAAACTCTACGCGTATTATTCTTAATGTTGAGGGAATGACTGACCTTGATGAACCGATTCAAAGGCAGATCATCGTGGAGATAAACGATATCAATGACTAATTCCTTTGACTTCGATCAATATATGGATAAACGCCCGTTTTCAATGGGTCATAGCAGTATAAAGATCCCTATTACACGGCAAAATCTATTCATGATGCAACGGCAGTTCTCTGTAAAAGATCATACTGATTTCTTTCCTTTTGACGTCTTTGGCGCTATGAACCCATCAAATAATGTTGATAAGAATTATCGTGTACGCACAATAGAAATACACACTGATGCCGGTTTTGCGATCGAAACCGATATTGTTGAAAAAACTTTTGTATTTCGAAATCGTAGTATGGCCAAAGGTAGTACTCGCTATATGAGCGAAAAAAACGTAAAACCCGGTGATATCATTACGATCGAAAAGATCACACCCTATGAATACGACATGAAATTAAAACGGAGTGGACTATGATCAATAAGGTCAAATTCGAACTGGATGATGACGAATTAGATGCATTTAAAGATCTGATAAAGAAGCTGGAACCGGTACGTGGCGAAACGACAATAAAAGTAGACGGAACGCTACGCGGAGCATTACAGCAGATCAAACGTGAATTGCATATCTACGATGACTTTAAAAAACGCGACCTCTGGTAGGTCTTAAGGAGAAAGAATAAACAATGATCAAGCAGACCCCTTTTCATGATCGTCATATTGCTCTAGGAGCAAAAATGCATGAATTTGCCGGTTATATGATGCCGATCTCATATACCGGGATCAACCAGGAACATCTTCAGATCCGGGATAAAATTGGCGTTTTCGATGTATCACACATGGGTGAATTCTATGTCGAGGGCGAACACGCAGAAGATTTTCTTCAACATATAACTGTAAATGATGTCAAACAGCTAATCAATGGACAAGCTCAGTATTCAGCAATGTGCTACCCTGATGGTGGTATAGTGGATGATCTAATCGTTTATCGTTTTGATCAGCATAAATATATGATGGTCGTTAACGCTTCAAATATTGAAAAAGACTATGCATGGGCCGGTGAACATCTTAAAGATGGTGTTACCTTAAGCGACCACAGTGATGAAACTGCATTACTTGCCATCCAAGGTCCAAAAACACTCAAAGTCCTGCAAGTATTAACGGATATTGTTTTGAAGGATATTGAATTCTACCATTTTGCCACCGGTAAACTGGCCGGAAAAGAAATGATCATTTCCCGGACAGGTTACACAGGCGAACCCGGTTTTGAATTATATCATAATCCTAAGGATTCATTAGAACTCTGGGATGCTATCTTTAAAGCAGGGGAAGCCGAAGATATTCAAGCAGTTGGACTAGGCGCACGCGACACACTGCGTCTGGAAATGAAATATGCCCTTTATGGTAATGATATCGATAAAGATACAAATCCCCTCGAGGCCGGACTGGGATGGATCACTAAACTCAATAGTGA
>DAOVOB010000210.1 GCA_030629925.1 Fidelibacterota bacterium | reverse complement strand
TTATATCTTGGTCCCCGAGATTCTCCCTTATTCAGCAAGCGACACACCCGAGACCTTTGGTTACAATTCAGAAACTGTCAATGTTATCAGTCTATATGACGATTTTGGACGTTCCATCAACAACTTCTCATTCGACCTGATTCGTGAAATCAACAAAGCAGATACCGGCAATATATTTATTTCTCCGGTAAGCATGATGTATGCTTTTGGTCTGCTGTATCCGGGAAGCGGTGGTGAAACGACTCAGGCTTTAAGAGATGTTTTCTATTTAAACGACTTCTCTGATGGTAATGAACTTTATCAACTGTACAAAGATTTCGGTACCTATCTGACAACTCTTGATGAGGGTGTCGATCTATCGCTTGCACACGCATTCTGGTATAAAACAGGATTTCATCCAACCAGTACTTATTTAAATGTTTTGGACACTTACTTTAATACTGAGGTCTCAGATATGGATTTCACTGATGGAGTAAATGCCGCAGAAGTGATCAATCAATGGGCTGCCGACCACACAAATAATAAAATTGACAATATTGTGTATCCCTCATTGTTTTCTGATGAAACTGCCGCCGTACTTGCCAATGCCACTTACTTTTTAGGTAAATGGATAAACGGTTTTAATAAAAGTGATACTGAAAGCAAAATATTTTACACCCAAACAGATGAAAGCGCATTTATTGAATGTAGCATGATGCGTGGAGGTACTTCAGACGACCCATTTAATATGGACTATTATGCCAATAGCGATATTCAAATTATTTGCATTCCCTTCAAAGATAACTCGCGCTACGAAATGACCTGTATCATGCCCAAGCAAGAAAGTTGCGATGAACTTTTAATAAACCTAGATGATGATCAATGGAATACCTGGATGAATTTAGCGCAAGCGACGGACGTTATTCTTGAATTGCCAAAGTTTAAAGAATCATACAAATACGCAATGAACAATCCCTTAAAAGCTCTCGGACTAACAAATTTATTCATTGCCCCCGATTTAAATGGAATGTTCGAAGATCTCAATGATTTATTTGTTAGTAAAGTTTTGCAAGATACTTATATATCTGTGGACGAAGCAGGTGCCGAAGCCGCGGCAGTTACAGTGATAATTATTGATTACACATCGATTGGACCGGAGGCTGTCGAAGTAAAATTGGACCATCCTTTCATCTACGCTATTCAGGATACACAGACAAATGCTATTATATTTTTAGGTGTCATGTCGGAACCAACGATTGAGTAAAGATATATCCTTCCAAAGAATTAATATAATTCAAAAGCCTTGAGGTGACATTTTCAAGGCTTTTATTTTTGGGAGAGATAAAATTACATTGACTCAATCTATTATAAAAAGTTTGACCCAAACTGATATTTTTTCTTGAGGAAAACATTAGGGGAGTCGCACAGATTAATGATTTCCTTCCATAAAACACAAAACCCTTCGAAATCGAAGGGCTATATTTTATTAATGTTAAGAAAATTGAGTCAGTTGGATTATTAGCTTAAAAGATAATCTTTCTTTCCATCCACCACATCTTTATCAATAACAGCTTTAACAACATTCTCCATATCGGGAGCACGGTACATCAGATCGAGCATGATGCTTTCCATGACAGAACGTAAAGCACGTGCACCTGTCTTGCGCATCATGGCAAGTTTAACGATCTCCTTCAAGGCGCTTTTCCGGAATTCCAGAGAAATTCCTTCCTGCTTTAGAAGAAGTTTATATTGTTTGATCAAGGCATTTTTGGGCTCAGTCAAAATATTGATCATCGCATCGGCATCAAGATCACTCAAACTTGTCACAACAGCCAAACGACCAACAAGTTCAGGAATGAATCCGTACTGGATAAGATCTTCGGGACCGACTTGAGCAAGAAGTGTATTCTTGTCCAAGGTTTTACCTAATTGTTGTTTATCACCAAAACCGATCTCTTTTTTTCCGATACGTCGTGCGATCACATCTTCAATTCCGTCAAAAGCACCGCCACAAATAAAAAGAATATTTCTCGTATCGATCTGCACCATTTTAGCTTCGGGATGTTTTCTTCCGCCTTTGGGTGGAACGTGAGCGATTGTGCCTTCAAGTATCTTCAGTAGTGATTGCTGGACCCCTTCACCGCTAACGTCGCGTGTGATGGAAGGATTAGCGGATTTACGCGCTATCTTGTCCAGTTCATCAATGTAAATAATGCCATACTCGGCTTTCTTGGGATCGTATTCTGCAGATTGCAAAAGACGGACAAGAATATTCTCAACATCTTCTCCCACATAACCCGCTTCGGTCAATACCGTTGCATCGGCAATAGCAAAAGGAACATGTAATTGGCGTGCCAGAGTCTGTGCGATAAGTGTTTTACCCGTACCGGTCGGACCCAGCATGAGAATATTGCTTTTATCGATCTCAATATCTTCATTCGACTGATGATTGCGAATACGCTTATAATGATTATAAACAGCAACAGATACTAAGCGTTTTGCACTTTCCTGCCCTATCACATAGCGATCTAATTCAGTATGTACCTGTGAAGGTGTGGGAAGATTCTTAAGATCAAAATCTTCAAAAGATTCTTCTGCTTCTTCCGAAACATGGATGATCTCATGAGCAGCTTCGATACATTCATCACAAATAAAAGTATCGCCGTAGGCACCGCTGATCAAGATATCTGTTTCTTCATCAGGTCTGCCGCAAAAATGGCAGATCTTTGGGGATTTATCCATTATTTTTTCTTTTTGATAGTTTTATCGATAATGCCGTAAGCTTTCGCTTCGCTGGCAGACATGAAAAAATCACGCTCGGTGTCATCTTGGATCTTTTTCATAGTCTGGCCACTGGCATCACTGAGTATCTTATTGAGAGTTGAGCGCAATGAAAGTATTTCTTTAGCATGGATCTCGATATCAGTAGCCTGTCCCTGTGCGCCGCCCATTGGTTGGTGGATCATGATCCGTGCATGCGGCAGAGCGAATCGCTTACCCTTCGTTCCGGCAGCAAGCAGAACGGCTGCCATGGATGCCGCTTGTCCCACACAGATAGTAACGATATCCGATTTAATATAATTCATGGTATCATAGATCGCCAGTCCGGAGGTAATAGTGCCACCGGGTGAATTAACGTAAATGCTTACATCTTTGTCGGGATCTTCAGCCTCGAGATAAAGAAGCTGTGCAATTACCAAAGAGCTCAACTGATCGTTGATCTCACCATTGATAAACACAATACGTTCTTTTAAGA
>DAOVOB010000200.1 GCA_030629925.1 Fidelibacterota bacterium | reverse complement strand
TGGGCCAAGCTAAAACAACTGATATTACACTTGCCTATGATAATGTGGGTGTTCCCGTATTACCTGCCGTGGGTACTTATGATGAAGCTCGTATTAAATCACCTCAATTTGTCGGCATGGCTGTACTGCATACCGATGCGGCATATAATGATGATTCAAATGATAAAAGTAAGGTTAAAACCGGTTGGTATATTGGCGACAGTGTCCCGGGTGAAGGCAATGATCAACATGCATGGACGTGTTTGAGTTCTAACTTCCAAAATCTTGGTACTTTTGATGTACCGCAGGATGTTTATGGTGGTCACAAGATTGCTGATCGCCTGGCACCTTATACTGTGATCAAAGATGTTGCCGGAACGAACAGTTATTTAAGCTTTGGTCCTTACGAAGTTCCTTTCGGAGAAACGATCAAGATCGTTCTCTGTGAAGGTGTTGCAGGACTGGATCGCAAAAAAGCCATTGAAGTAGGTAAAAAATGGTATAAAGCCTATAATGGTAATGATGTAGATCTTACCCTTCCTCCCGATCCTGAATTCAGAGATCCTGATCCCATAGATGAAACGGCCCCTATGATGGATATCTATAAAGATTCCTGGGTCTATACAGGGAAAGACTCTATTATTAAAACTTTTATGAGAGCTAAAGAGAACTATGACAGCGGTTACGATATCAGTTTTCCGCCGCCACCACCTTTAACCTTTGATATCCTTCCTCAACCGGATCAGGTCTCTATTGAATGGGCTGATAATCCTGAATCGGATCCTGATTTTGAAGGTTATCGTTTATATAGAGCTATGCTGGAACCGGATTCATTCTATCATCCTATTTTTGAATGTTCGGTTACAGAAGATAACATAGAGACAAGTTACTTGGATAAAGCACTTTTACGCGGTATTAACTATTACTACTATATTGTTGCTTACAGTATTGATCCTGTATTGGGTGAATTGGAAAGTGGACGTGCCTATACACAGACAACCATTCCGGCTTCTTTAAAGAAACCCCCGCGTGATATTACCGATGACGGTACTTTGATCTCTATCATTGCTCAACAATATGCACTGGGTCAGATCAATGATGAAGAACGAATTGATGCGGTACTTGGTATGGTTCGCATTGTTCCCAATCCCTACAATATTAAGAACCGTAAGATCACTTTCGGTGCAGGAATTGATAAAGATAAATTAATGTTCTATAACTTACCTGAAAACTGTGAGATTCGCATTTTTACAGAACGCGGAGATCTGGTAGATGTACTTGATCATATCACAATGGAAGGCATGGCAGCGGTTGCCGATGAGGCTTGGAACAGCAGTACTGCCTCCCGTCAGGTGATTAAAAGCGGGATTTATATTGCGCATATCCGTGTTACGAAGGATATAAATGAAACAGAGACGGGCTTACCGCTTTTATTTGAGGGTGAATCTGTGATTAAAAAGTTTATTATTATTAGGTAAAATGGGCATATAAGTGAAATTTGTACGAAAATTTCTTGCATGATTAGATGAATTTCGTTAATATTCAATGTTTCAATGAAAATAAGTAACTAAACAAGGAGAAAAAAATGAAAAAAATGCTAGTAGCTTTGTTTTTGGTAGTTCTGGCTTTTTCTGCATTTGGTAGCGCTTACTCATTCGAAGAAGCCGTCATCTGTGGTAATGAAAGAGGAACTATGGATTCTACTTTCGTCAATGCACCTGGGTTTTCACACCCATACGGTGTGGCAGTTGCAGGTAATGGCCGTGTATGGACACACTCAATGAACGGTACTGACCGTTATGATAAAGCCATTATGATCTATGATCCTGAATTTTTCGCTCTTGATACTATAGGCCCGACTATTATTGGTGCTGATGGAGTGGAAGACGATCTTGGTTCAGGTCGTAGTATGATAACTCTAGGTAATGGCGACATTGCTATAGGTGACTGGACTAATGACAAAATTCGCGTATTTGACCAATCAACTTATGCATGTATCGCACAAAGTGATTCAACAATTTTGAATTGTGGTGGTGGTATGAGTGGATTTGTTTATGATGACGAACAATACTTCCTTTCACATGGGATTTTCCACGGCTACCTTGTTCTTTGGGATGATGAATTCAATGTCGTTGATACATTGACAGGCGGTGTAAGTGGACGTAATATAGCAGCCACAGAAGATGGGAATAAGATTATTTGTCCTACACTCGGTGGTAAATATTTTATTGAATGGACCGGAAATCCGGATGATGGTTATGTATCTGATACCGTATGGCTAGCAGATCTTGATGAGACAATTGGTAACATTATGTATGTTTCAGCAGGTCCTAACGACTACTTCTGGTTGTTTAGCCGTGATGACATTAATGATGGTGTTCTGGTTTGCGATCCTTTGGATGATTATGCAGTTAAATTATTTACAAATACAGATAGCTCAGCAACAAGCCCAGCTGATTTTTCCCTAGGTATGGTAGTGGATAATATGGCGAATGTATGGTTGGCAAATGGACTTAAAGATACAGCTGATATTTATACTCCAGCGTCAATTGATCTTTGGAATGCTAATCATGGTGCATGGGATTTATATCTAGTCCCCGAATACCTTCGTGCACCTTGTCAGGTAGCTTACAGCTGGACAGGTAATTCTGCTGATCCTGAATATCTCTATCTTGCTGATTATTATGGTTATACTTTGAAACAATTCTCACGTACAACTGAAACATCAGTATGGGAAAACACCGGTTATGTCGGCGAAAATGGTTTCAAACTTAATATCGCTTATCCGAACCCATTCAACCCTTCAGTAACAATTCCTTACGTATTGTCAGCTAACGGTAATGTAAAAATTGACATGTATGATGTTGCAGGTAAAAAAGTTGCATCTATGGTTAATGAATACAAATTTGCCGGTGACTATGAAGTTCACTTCGATGCAAGTAATCTTTCATCAGGTAACTACGTAGTAAAAATGACTTTTGCAAACAAATCTGTTACACAGAAAGTCGCTTTGGTTAAATAAACCAAATAGAAATACAATAAAAAAACCCATCCGAAGATGGGTTTTTTTATTGTAAGACAAAAGATTAAAGTATAAAGTACAAAGTTGAAGATCCAAGAGATAAGAGATAAGATTCAAGTATGTAAACGACAGATTGCTAAAAGTAGATATTTTCTACTCATAATTTATAATTCATAACTCATAACTTTCCCCGCACCCCAAACCTCTAAACCCCTAAACCTCTAAACCTCTAAACCCCTAAACCCCTAAACCCTTGAACCTTCCTCAACATTCTTTATTTGTTACATTCCTAAAAACATAGTATCTTCGAAAAGAAATAATTATATCAAATGAGATACCATGAAACCAATAAT
>DAOVOB010000241.1 GCA_030629925.1 Fidelibacterota bacterium | reverse complement strand
GATTCGTAAAATCATGCCTACCGCTGCAACCCTTGATCATCGTATTTTTGATGGCTCACAGAGTGGTGTTCTGGCAACTTCTGTTCGCGGATATCTTGCAGATCCGGCATGTTTGGAAATTCCTGCAGCAGAGATACTTAAAGCAATGGACAATTGACCCCTCTATGCCCCCAAAAGGGCTTCGCAGGGCAGGCAAAGGACAATTGATAATTCAATTAGCAATGGATAATATGCAGAGACGAAGCATTGCTTCGTCTCTTTTTACATAAATATATAAAACACGTCATCCCGGAAAGATTACCGCTTGTAATCTTATCCGGGATCTCATTTGTTGATCAGAGCTTTATTTCCGGAGGAGTAAAATATATAGATCCCGGGTCAAGCCCGGGATGACACGTTAATTTGAAATTTTAATGTAATTAACTTTGGTTTTCTTTTTCAAAAAACTTCGGAAAAATATTCAGCAATAACAATGCCAGACCAATTCCGATACAATTAGCGACCCAGTCGTCCAGTCCGGCCGAGCGACCGGGCGAAAATCCTTGAAGTACCTCTGAAACTCCACCATGTATCAAAGCGATGATCAGTGACCAGCGTCGGTTGAACCAACGTTGCCAATTTCCTTCTCGAAAAGAAAATATTAACGCAAGTGTGAGAATGAAATATGTGAGAATATGCCAGAATTTATCGACAGAGAATACTTTATGGACAGGAAGCGAATCACCAGGCAGAAGAAGCGCAAGCATCAACAATGCGGCATATAAACCTGTTATAATAAAATAAATAAATGAGCGTTTATCACTCACATTAACACCTCATCAATTTTTAAAACTTTAGGAATGTGTGCTAGAATATCCGAAGCAGTTACAGAGCGGTTACCAAGCAGTTCGGCCGCTGCTTGTCCGGCAGAGCCGTGGTAATAGACGGCAATAAGAACAGCATCTTCAGGTTTGTGTCCTTGTGCGATGAACGAAGCGATCAGGCCGGCAAGCAGATCACCGCTTCCGGCGGTGGCCATGCCGGGTGCGCCGGTAGCGTGTATGAACACGCGACCGGAAGGCAGTGCTGTCAAGCTGGTACTGCCTTTAAGGTGCACAATGGTATTTGTATCAAGCGCCAACTCAAGCGCGCGCTCAATAGGAGCATCAAGCACATCTTCTGTTTTTAACTTCATCAGTCGCGCAAACTCGCCCGTATGCGGAGTGATGATCAAATCCGTTTTCTTATGTTTCAAATCTTCTTTTGACAAATGATAAAGCGCGTCTGCATCCATCACAAGCGGAACGCTTGCTTCACTCAAGAGCGCGCGAATCAATTTACCCGTCGCGGGCTCTCTACCCATTCCGGGACCCAGTACCATGGCACGACTTTTCTCCTGAAGCGCAAGTATTTGCGCCAGATCATTGTCTGTTAATATATCTTTATTTTCTCCCGTTATCACAATGGCTTCTATCATAAGCTTCAGGAGAAAAGATTTTACAGTTTCGGGTACAAATGCGCGTACCATGCCCGCGCCACTTTTCAGCGCTGCCAGTGACGCTAGCGTCACCGCACCTGGCATGGCGGCCGAACCACCCACAGAAAGCACTTGTCCGGCAGAGTATTTATGTCCTGTCAAAGAAACCGGTTTCAGTATTTTACGAACCAGATCATGATCACAGAGATACATTTCGGGATCGGCTTTAGCGAGGGAATCGATGGGATAATCAAGGTCAACAAGTTTGAGTTCGCCGGTGTAAGATTTTGCATCTTGCAAAAAATTACCGGATTTATAAAAGCCCATCGTCAGAGTTTTAGTTGCTTGCAATACTGGGCCAAGTAATTTTCCGCTGGTTCCGCTAAGACCGGAAGGAATATCAACGGCAATGACAGGCTGGTTTTTATGTAGATCTTTCAAACATTGCATTAGATCCCTTAATAATCCTTCGATAGGTCTATCGAGTCCGGTACCAAAAACAGCATCGATCCAGCAACTGTTATCACGAAGCTTTGAACAGAGATTTTCAGTATTTTGAATAAAAATTACATTGATATCCATGTCTTGAAGAGCATTATAAAAGTGCAGTGCATCGCCCTTGATCTCATTTATTTCAGCAAAACAAAAAACCTCAATATTTTCAAATCCGGCTTCTTTCAATTTGATTGCAGCTACGTAACCGTCACCGCCATTATTACCTTTTCCACAGAATATCTGAACATGATCGAGGTTGCTTTTTTTACAAAGATCATGAGCTACTTTCGCGACAGCTGTTCCGGCGGCCAGCATGAGTCCTGTTCCACTCATGCCTTTAACTTTTATGGCATCATGGTCAATAGCTTGAGCACCTTTGGCGGTCACGATCCGTTTCATTTTATGTCTCCGGATAATTGATCAACGACATCAAGAATATCTTTAAAACGTGCGATCTCAAAATCGCCACCATGGTTTTTGGTGTCAAAAATATCTCCATAACGCGCAAAAACCGTTATCATGCCAATATTTTTAGCACCGGTCATATCGCGCTCGGCCCAATCTCCGACCATGATAGAATTTCCAGCTTCAACGCCAAGTTTCTCCAGAGCCAAACGGAATGGTTTAGGCGAGGGCTTGAATTCACCCGTATCACTGTGTGTCACTACCACATCAAAAAGATGATGAAAATTCAGCTGATATAATCTCAGCCAGGCTTCTCGGCCGGGAGCATCTGAAAAAACTGCTCATTTAATGCCCTTTCTTATGTGGTAGTGACACACAGTGATACGGGTGAATTCAAGCCCTCGCCTAAACCATTC
>DAOVOB010000167.1 GCA_030629925.1 Fidelibacterota bacterium | reverse complement strand
CCCCTACTTTGATCTTTATACCTTGATCTTATTTTGATGTATAAAACGTACTTGCAACAATCTCCATCTGCCTCAAGAAAACAGCTTTGCTTTGTCCCGGTGCATAGACCATGCAATCAATAAGGTAGGTTCTGTCCGTTACTCCATCATAAAAATAAAACATGCTAAAAGGACCGCCCATTAACTTAGTGGGATGTCCCCATAAACCGCGGATATTGTTTACAAAAACACCATTCCAATCTACCGAACGATAACGCGCATAAGATTTTTCAATATATATTTTATCCATGAGATTCTGCATTAACCAGTATTTCATGCGAAGGGCCCAGTCTTCATCAATAACTTTGTTAAAGCCACCATCCATCCAATAGATAATGATATTTCGCTGAGGACGCGCAACACCAAGATGAATAATATGACGGACTGAATCTATTTCGATTATTTCATAATCATGAGGTAAACGTAAAGAAAAACCGAATTGATCATATATGTCTTCGGACAATTCTTTTTCTTCAGCGGTATAATAGAGCTGTTCAAATTGAGAACTTAAAAATTTGGTATTGATAGCCTGGTAAACCTGAGATCCATTTTCCCGGATATACTCAAGAAGCTCTTCTTTGGTATTTGCAAGCATCAACATATAAATCTGACGATCTGCATATTTATCGTATTCATAGAAAAACACTCGCTGCCCCGCTTGGACTTGGTTACGGATATTTTCACTGATACTATTTTGAACAAATGTTGATATCTCGTCTTTTCCATCTAAAGTAGCTATTAACAAAATAAGCTTATCGTCGCGAAATTCTTTATAATTCTCCAGTTCAAAGCGCGAGAAATAAAATTGTTGCTCAATTTGAGGAGTACGGATCTCAAACTCAACTTTCTTTGAGAAATCCTCCGAAATAAATTCCCAGATCGCATCATTGACCAATGTTCTAATAGCAATGGGACTTCCACCCGCGAGCGGCTTGTAATCACCACACGAAAGAAGTAATAGTACTGCACTTAAAATGACCAGGATTTTTTTCATATTATTCCTCTGTATTTTCAGCTTGCTTCTGAATGATCTCAAGCTTTTCTTGAGTTTTTGTCAGAATATTTTGACAGTAAGCACTGAGTTCGGAACCTCGCTCATATAATTCTAATATTTCTTCCAGAGGAGTTTCTTCATTCTCTATTTTTTTCACAATGGATTCTAATTCCAACATAGCATCTTCAAAACTTTTTTCTTTATTCATGATCTGATCCTTTGTTTTCTTTATTTTTGATGATTGCATCTGTTGTGCCATCATGGAAAGTTATGTTTACATGATCTTCAGGAGATAATACTTTTACGGATCGAATAAGCTTATCGTTCCGATCTCTTATAAGCGTATAACCTTTTTTCAAAACATGTTCAGGCGAGTAAGCAAATAGCGTACTTTGCATCCCCTTAAAACGAGATATTTTAAGCTGAAGATGATTATTAATGCCCTTACTGGTTTGAGTAAATAAGGATAATATATTATGACTCATATTATGTAAGTTTTCAGAGAGTTGACGGGAAGATAAATATCGTTGCAAATTCTTTAAGCGATCTTTTTGTCTCTCCAAACTCCGGATCATGGTATTGGAAAGAGTATAATCCATCTGGTTTAATGTAATGCGAACTTCCCGCCAATTGGCACAAATATATTCAGCCGCATTCGTAGGGGTGGATGCACGATGATCCGAGATCAGATCAACGATGCTAGTATCGGTTTCATGCCCAATACCCGTGATTAGGGGTAAGGGATAATCGGCAATATATCTCGCTAAAGCTTCGTCGTTAAATTCCCAAAGATCCTCTATAGAGCCTCCACCTCGCGCACATATGACTACATCGGGCCAAACAGCTTTAAGCCCTTCAAGGGCTTCTATAACTGTTTTGGCGGCTCCTTTGCCTTGCACGCGCGCTGGTGAAAGACTTAATCGAACATGGGGAGCATTCAGTGCAAATACACGGAGCATATCTTGTAGTGCCGCACCGGTCTCACTTGTGACCAAAGCAACGTGTAAGGGATATTGTGGAATAGCTTTCTTTTGTTCTATTGCACAAAGTCCCTCCTCGATCAATTTGGCTTTTAGGACCTCATATTGAATATATAATTCACCGCGACCTGCGTCCTTTAATGATTGTATGATAAATTGATATTTTCCATGAGGAGCATAGACACTTAATTTACCGTAAACAATGACTTCCATCCCCACAGCTGGCTTTGTCGTTAATTGCTGAGCCGTAGTACGCCAGACAACAGCGGGTAAGACTGCTCCGGGATCTTTTAGCGTCATGTAGATATGTCCGCTACTATGAAATTTACACTCCGAAATCTCTGCACGGATCATGACAGCCGGTATATCTTTTTCCAATTTAGATTTTATTTGAGCAGTAATGTCTGAAACGCTTAGAATATTTAACATATTAATGGGAAAATACAGAATATTGGATAAGGGTTAAAGGTTTTTTTTAAATAGAATTCAACTGACTCAATTTTCTTAACTTTTATAAAAGTTAAGAAAATTGAGTCAGTGAATATGATATATATAAAAAAAGAGACTGTTCACAGTCTCTTAGTATTTAGCTTTTTTTCTTTTTATGACGATTTTTTCTAAGGCGTTTTTTCCGTTTATGAGTACGGATCTTACCTTTTTTCTTTTTTTTACCGCAGGGCATTAACCTACCTCCTTATAACACATTTTTTTTCAAGTTATCGTTGACTCGTTCTTTTAATGATTCAGAAGCCTTGAAGTAAGGTAAATAATGTTCAGGAACCTGAACTGTTTCACCTGTTGAAATATTACGGGCCGCTTTAGCTTTTCGGGTCTTTAAAATAAAGTTTCCAAAGCCGCGTAAATCAACTCGTTCACCTTGAATCAATGCTCCACTTACAATAGTAATGAAGCCCTCAATAACCGCTTCTGTCTCAACCTGGGTTAAGCCTGTCTGCGCCGAAATTTCTTTTATAATGTCTGATTTTCTCATAGCCGTGTAAGATAGTTTTTTTTAAAAGTTTATGCAAGCAATTTATTGAATTCTAATCTTATCTCCCGGATAAATTTTAGAATAATTCATACTTGGATTTAATTTCTTTAATTCGTTAGTACTAAGTCCGTATTTTCCGGCAATCTTCTCAAAAGAATCTCCCCGTTTTACAGTGTAATATTGTGCTATGGTTTGGTAACTATCACCTTTAGGCACCCAGATCGTCAATTTTTGTTTCGGATGAATAAATTCTCCGTATACCAAACTGTTCCAGACACGAATACGGGATGCGCGAGTATCATAGATCTCTGCAATATCACCCAAAGTATCGCCGGGCTTTACCGTATAGATGATCTTTCTATGCGAGGCTGATAAATTGGGTTTTCCACTTGAAGATGATGAAGATGTCTTGCCGGTATACGTTGAACTGGAAGCTAGATATGATGATCCGCCTTGTGGTAGAATAAGCTTTTGTCCAATATAGATCCGTGATTTACTTGTTAGCTTATTGGCTTTCACGATATCCTGAACTGTCATACCATATTTCAACGCGATCTCGGACAAAGTATCTCCGGATCTAACCTTGTAGGCAATATGAGTCGGGGATGCTTCCATAACCGATATCTCACGTTCCAATATTGCACGCTTACCTTTGGGAAGTCTGATAGTATATTTGTAAGCCGGTGTGTTGTGTTTCCTTAATTCCGGGTTCATTTCTCTTAATTTATCAAATTTTATACCACAAACTCGTGCGATCTTTTCCAATTCGTAACTTTGATCTAAGGTTAATGTATCGAAATCGCCCCAGATCGATTTTGGTTTGTAATCAGTGAATCCATATTTTTCGGGGTTTATACAAATCGCAGCTACTGCGACAATATCAGGTACATATTTACGTGTTGCACGCGGCAAAGTTTTCATTTTCCAGTAGTCACGTGTATGTTCATATCTGATAGAGCGCGCCAGTCTGCCTTCTCCGGCATTATATGCGGCCATTACCAAATACCAATCATTGAATTCCTCATAGAGATAAAGCATATAT
>DAOVOB010000037.1 GCA_030629925.1 Fidelibacterota bacterium | reverse complement strand
ATCGGGGTGAGCCTTGGACAAACGGATTATGAGTCCGCTGAACCATGCTATCAATCAGCAAGTTACAGAGGAAGGTGACCAAAAACTGCCCGGTGAATTATTTTCTATGACAAAGCCATATTTTACAAGAGTTTAGAACTCGCTAGATTACTTGTTGGGGGTTTAATGTTTGTTATTAGATTGAGATGTACGAATTTCAGAGAGAAGGTCACATTGTTGTAACCAGTTTATTTTTTCATTTTCATTTAAGAAAAGAAGATGTTGCCTCTTTGATTATATTTGCTTCACACCAAACAGCAATATGCCCACAGTCCCCTGTAAGTTCGACTAATGTGCAATCTAATTGTTTGGCAAATGCAATTGAACTAGCGGGATTTACCAGATGATCCTGAAGAGAGACTATGATGAGTACATCAGCCTTTATTACATTTGAAATATTCTCCGGATCAATTGAAGCGCTTCTATAAATATCATGGCTCAGCATTGCATTCAAACCTGCTAAATAATCCTTTGAATTCATCATGTGATTGTATGTCTTATTTCTCCATATATTCATTCCTTCTGGCTGGACTTTTCTGATAAAGTATGATGGCGTATAACAATTCATATAACATACATCATAGACTCTTCTCATAGCCAAATTTATATCATCTTCATTTGCCCCAGCTTCATTTATTAAATCTGCTTGAGTCTGCCAGACAAATATATCATATGAAGATTGTTTAGGCGTTCCAATGATTGGAATCGCTTTATCCATGAAATCAGGATATGCAACCATCCATTCAAATACCTGCATTCCACCCATAGAAATACCCAAGACAGCATATATATGGCCTATATTTAAATAATTAACAAGCAATTCATATTGCGAATTTATCATATCTCGTATTGTGACTTCCGGAAAATCAACTGTGTTTGAAGGTGATGATGAAATTCCGTCCGTTAATGCATCAACAACTATAATGTAAAATTCAGTACTGTCAATCCATTTTGGAAGGTTGTAGGGTTTAACAATATTTTCACTCGTGCCGTCAAACCAGCTGGGCCATAAGATAACATTGCTACTATCTATATTTAACTTTCCAACAGTTCTGTACCCAATTTTACAATCTTTAATAATACTCCCATTGGTCGTTGTAAAGTCACCAATGTTGACCAATTGTAGTTCATGCTGGGCAAGGATTAGATTTGAAGAAAATAAAATAATAGTGAACAGAAAATATTTTACTGGTGTTTTCATATTAATGCCTGTTTATGTGTTATATAAAATAATTTGAAACATAATTTCCTCATTATCAAGATATTTATTCCTGACCCTACCCCATTTATCAGACAGTTGCATGTGAGAGAATAGATTACTTGTTGGGGGGTTTTAAGGTTTACTATTAGATCAAGATGTACGATTATTGGAGTGAAGGTCCTTTTCCTTTTAATTCAGGTGTGAGAGTATGCCAGCCTTGTTAGTTATTGATAATCAAATACTTGTGAAAATAATATTCTTGTATTCTGCTATGTGTTGTATTACTTTGTTTTAAGAAATACAATTTAAAGTCAAAAAGAGTTTGTAGTGGGTATGAAAAATATACACTATCAAATAATGTTAGGTAACCATGGAAAGCAATATTTATTGTTTTCATTAAAGAACCTAATCTTATGTTAGGCTGTTTTTTTGCAAAAAAAACAAAAAAGTTCATCGGTAAAACTATAAAAGAATTCACGGAGGGTGAAATGTCCAACAAATTCTATGGTTTCTTAGCAGTTTCTTTGATTTTTCTGGTCTCATGTTCCAAACAAAATGAGGTGAACATGGATGCCATCGCTGAGGGTTATGTCAAATTGGTGCTAAAGATTGGTCTCTATGATGCAGATTATGTCGATGCTTACTATGGATCTGAAGAGTGGAGGCCTGTTGAAGGGAGCAAACAAAAGAAATTTCCACATGAGCAACTAATAGAAAAAGTTAATGGGCTTGCCGGGCAGTTGGAAAAAGTAAATCAGAATGAGTTTAGCCCATTGGAAAAACTACGATATGCGTATTTGGAAAAACAACTATTATCAGTCAAAACAAAGATTGATTTATTGTCCGGCAAAAGAATGTCATTTGATGAAGAATCAAAATCCTTGTATGATTACGTTGCCCCAAAATATGATGAAGAATATTTTAGAAAAATCTCAAAAGAAATAGATGAAGCCCTACCTGGTGAAGGTGAACTTACCGACAGGTTTGCTAGATTTAAGAATGATTTTATAGTCCCGGAGGATAAAATAGAATTGGTGTTCGATGCTGCATTCTCTGAGTGTCGTAAACGAAGCCGAAAACACCTTGATTTACCTGAAAATGAAAACATTACAGTAGAGTATGTAACCAAAAAGTCGTGGAGTGCTTGCGCTAAATACGAGGGTGGTTATTCGAGCAAAATTAGCATTAATATTGATATACCAATATATATTGATTGGGTTCTTTACCTTGCAGTTCATGAAGCATATCCCGGACATCATGCAAATCTTACCCTATTGGAAAAGCATTTAGTCAAAGATAAAAAGTGGCTTGAATATTCTCTTTTACCTTCGCAGGGTCCAGCGGTATTTATCGCGGAAGGCTTGGCAGAATATGCGATAGATGTTATTTTTCCTAAAAATGAGAGGTTGAGGTTTGAAAAAGAAGTGTTATTTCCCATGGCGGGATTTGATCCTAGTAAGGCTGAAAAGTACTACGATATTCTCCATAAGTATGATGAATTCAAACATAGATGTGTATGGACTGAAGTAACACGGCAATATACAAGTGGGGAGATTGATCGAGAAGAGGCGATTAAATGGTTAACAGGCTATTATCTTTTTACAAAAGAATATGCCGAGCTATATTTATCTTTCTTCGAGAATATCCATTCTGGTGTTATATATTATGATGTCGCCCGAAATGCCATTAAAAACCATATTGAGGATCGTGGGGGAACTGAAGATAATCCTACCAAACGGTGGGAATTATATAAGAAATTGTTATCAACGCCTCAAACTCCTTCAGGTTTAACTCAGGTCGGTACTAAATAGTAATATAGGGGATAAAATGAAAGAATTTAATAGAAGAAGATTGGTCAGATTGGTAGTCTGTAAGCAGCCTAACCAGCGCATCAAGACGGACGCAGCCAATTGGGCGTGATTTTCACTTTTGTACATTCATTTCAATTGAGTCTTTTCAAAGGAAGGTATTTTCTACTTGGCTACGCCGCTTATACGCATACCGTTATGTGAATGGGAATATTGTTTCGATCGGTGTTTATATTTATAGCTTGCAAGTAGATGGTTTTATTGATACTAAGAAGATGGTTTTTATGAAATAAAGGAAACGGAGTATGAAAAAGCTCACAGTAATCGCTCTAGTTGTTGTGGCACTGATGATATCATGTAATACTCAAGGAATTGTTCCAAACCCAGACTATATCATTGTTACAGGCGAGATAGTTAAATTTGAAGTAACAGGTTTCATGTATGGAACACACGGTTTATATGAAAATGACACATTAAGATATGCACTTACCAGCGATAAAGTTAATTTAAACAGCTACAATAACGAAGATGTCAATGTTCAATGCAGTATAATTAATGGATACCCAGTTGATTGCGGACCTGTTTATCTTAAAGTTGTAGCGATTGAACTAACTGAATAGTAATGCCCCTCCCCCATTATTCAGATAGTTGAATGTGAAAACATAAACTGATCACTATATAGACCAAAGGCCCCTGATTCGACCGTAGGATCTGAATAATAAAAGTATAGCTGGGCTTGATCCAGAGAATGAAAGTGATTTGTGTTACTTCGAATAATGATGTTCCTTGTTCATTATTCGAAGACTTCTTTATTCGGGCGGACACTCGGGTCCGCCGCTTCTTTTATCTTTTTACTTTTTTCTTTATACTTGCAAAAAAGACCTGTCGTATGACAGGTCTTTTTTGTAGCCCCTCAAGGACTTGAACCTTGGACACACGGATTATGAGTCCGCTGCTCTAACCAACTGAGCTAAGGGGCCAAATACACATATCTTGCTCGAAAGCTAATTACTTGACATGTGTTTGTGGGTAGTACAAGATTCGAACTTGTGACCTCCTGCGTGTCGAGCAGGCGCTCTAACCAGCTGAGCTAACCACCCCTGTAAAAAAGCTTCGTAAAATAACTTAAACAATCTGGATTTTCAACAATTTTCTGAATTAATAAAGAATTTTAGATAAATATCAAACATTCTTCTGAGTCCCAATAGAGATTTAGAGAACAAGCCGAACAATCGAACAATAGAGCATTCGAAGAAAGTGATGCGTATCACATTTCCAGTTTGAGAATTATTATAGATTTGAATTCACTTATTTTTATTGTTTATTAAAGAGAATTAAAGAGATGGAGGACATGACAAAACACGATTTGGAAGATCGTCTTATAGCTTTTTCAACTCTCATCATTGAGATATCGGAAAGTATATCAAAAACGTTTGCCGGCAACCATATATCCGGGCAAATAATAAGATCAGGAACTTCTGTATCGTTGAACTATGGGGAAGCACAAAGCGCTGAATCCAGAAAGGATTTTATTCATAAGATCAAAGTCATTCTAAAAGAATTAAGAGAAACGATGATCGGTCTTAAACTTATCAAAAGTAGGCATCTTGTGAATAATGTAGCAACACTTGATAAAGCTCTGATAGAAAATAATGAATTGATCTCAATTTTTGTGAAAAGTATTCAGACTACTCGAAAAAATGATCTTGAGAGTAATAACTGAATGCCAACCACCGAACATTCTCTATTTACTTCGATTGTTCGCCTGCCCTTCGTAGCCTTGGCGAAGGAGGGAATGTTCATGATTCTCTATTTGCTTCGATTGTTCGCCTGCCCTTCGCCGTGCCATGCCGAAGCTTTCCTGACCTTCGTAGCTTTCTTGACCAGCGCTGCGCCATGCCGTAGCCACGATACTTCGGGGCGTAGGTTGGAATCCGCCAGCTGGCGGAGAAGTTGGTAGCGTAGAAGGTAGCGAAGGCTGGTAGCCCGTTCAGGGCGAAGGAGGGAATGTTCTTGATTCATGATTCGATATTCAGTTCACTTTATCCATAATACCGGCTGTCTTATGGGAAATTCACTTTCTTTAGGCTCGCCATTCTGCAGATCGCGCCATAATTCCAGGTAGTGGTGATTATTGTAAGCTTTTCCTGCAAAGAGCAGTGATAGGAAGCGACCATCATAATTGCCCATCTTTTTAAGTTCATTATTTAGGATGCCTGAGTAGAGATAATTGACAATATCCCCCACTCCTTGCCCCGTGCTGATCGTTTGCTCCCAGGCATTATAGTCTTTATCTGTTAATATATGTGTGAGCAATGCCAGTAAGTCGGTGTTTAAAAAGATATTATTCTTGAACTCTCTATTCAGATCTGAATTCAATAGGGGTGAATCATATGATGCAAAATGCGGCAAAGAATATTGACGGAAATAATCACGGCAGCTTTCCAAAAGAAATCCATCATCCAAATATCTGGCAATAGCGCACATCTGCAGTAAATAAGCAGAGGCATAAGTATCTTTACGCATACGAATACTCATGCCCTTTGGGTCATCAACAAGAAAATCAGAATAATCCTTAAACCATGATCTTAATGACATTTTTTCTTCATCGGTAAGAAATTTTTCAAGATATGGAATGGACTGTAATATTTCAACTAAGGATAATGCCTCGTAAATACCAACATCTCTACCTGACCTACGATTCGGAATAGCCTGAGCATACTTCATGTGAGCTTCCATACGCGTTTCCGGATCAATAAACCAGGCCTTTAAATGTTTTACCCCAGCTTCAGCATAGACATTTTTATTTGTGATGCGGTAAACGGCGGTCAAGCCGGGAATGATCTCTCCTACACGCTCTAATAAAGCGATGTGCTTGCGAAATGCGTCGGGATTTGTGAATCCTTCCCTGATAGTATAGGCAGCATCCGGATCCTTCGGGTTGGGCCACCATGTTTTTCCTTCGGAATAAAACTCATGCTTTGTGCCCGAAGATCTTTCAGCGGGAAAATCGGTCAGGATCAAAACAGGTTCATTTAAATAGTGATAAGCATAATATTTAACTCGTTCCGATTCAAAATCGTGGATATTAATATCCTTTGAAATAGTAAATGAAATAGGGATGGCAACACGCACCGGACGTTTTTTTCCTTCGAGTATATAGGGATGAAAGTGTTGTTTCTCTAGGGCACAAATAGCCGCTTCATTCAGAAATTCATTTCCACCAATAATCTTGCATTCAAGAACAGAGCCCGAAGTGTCAATATAGGCAAGAATGGTTACAATACCCTCAATCCCTTTATTTAATGCGTATTTTGGATATTCAATGGCATCTAATAAAGCTTCTTTTCCGCCTATCATGCGGAGTTTAGTATCATTATCTGAGATTTCCAGAGGAGTTGTTGCGCAAGATACAAGAAGTAAAAAACCGATAAGACAAAGGATGATCTTTTTCATAATTCTATCCTTTTTCTTGTTTGATTAATTTTAGGGGATTTCTTATCATTTGACAAGAAATAATATTCTTGAAAATATTTGACGGACACGCGGGTCCGTCACTTCATCTTTCATATTACGATTTACGACTTTTGCCTTTGTACTTTTATCTTTTTACTTTATTTTTTGTGCATGAATCAACATGCACAAAAAATCCGCGTCCGCTTCGCTCCCTCTCCTACCGGTCATTTACATATCGGTGGAGTTCGGACCGCACTATTTAACTACCTTTACGCTCGTCAAATGGGCGGAACTTATTGCCTTCGAATCGAAGATACCGATAAAGAGCGTTCTACGAATGCCAATATGCAGGAAATACTCTCTGCTTTGGAATGGCTGGGACTTTCACCCGACGAAACACCAGTGATCCAGAGTGAACATAGTCAAGAACATCTTGAGGCGGCTGATCAGCTGCTAAGAGAAGGTAAGGCTTATCGTTGTTTTTGTACAAAAGAGGGTCTTGAAGCCGATAAAATAAAAGCTGAAAGCGAGAAACGAGCATATCGTTACAGCGGTCGCTGTCGGGAACTAAGCGAAAATGAAATTCAGGCAAAACTTGATACCGGACTCCCCTATACTGTTAGATTTCGTATTCCAGAAGGTATTACCCGCTTTAAAGATATGGTCTATAAAGATATCGCCGTAAACAATGAAGAGATCGATGATTTTATTATTCTTCGGTCCGACGGTTCACCCATCTATCAGCTTTCGGTTGTTGTAGATGACGCCAATATGAACATTACTCATGTGATACGCGGTGAAGATCATCTTTCCAATACACCGAAACAGATCCTATTATATCTTGCGCTTGGTAAAAAAGTCCCAAAATTCGGGCATTTGCCTCTTATACTTGCTCAAGATGGCAAGCGTCTTTCAAAACGACACGGTGCTAGCTCTGTTGATGAATTCAAAGAGATGGGATTCCTGCCTGAGGGACTGCTTAACGGTCTGGCACTCCTCGGTTGGGGGGATAACATGCCTAAGCCAATTTTTAGCTTAGATGAGCTTATTAAGCGATTTGATTTCGCGCGTGTAAACAAGAAGGGTGCCATTTTTGATCCTGATAAACTCGCATGGATAAACGGACAACATCTTTCACGTTCCGAAGCGAAAGATATGTGGCCCTTTGTTAAGCCTCTTTGGCAAAATGCCGGATGGATAGATCCCGGGTTTTCAGATGAGGACGGAATCCGTTATACTGATCTTCTAAAATCAAGAATTCGCTTATTAAATGAATTTGTTCTATATGGCAAATACCTTTTCAAAGATCCCTTAACCTTCGATATGAAAGCCATTGACAAACATCTGCAATCACCTGATATAAAGAAATATATCTCCATTCTCTCAACTTCATTTCAATCTTTAAAAAGCTCTTCCGCCGAAGAAATGGAAGCGAAATTGCGTGAAGTGGCCGATATGCATGAGATCAAAGCATCCATGCTTATTCATCCCTTAAGAATTGCAGTCACGGGTTTTGGTGTAAGTCCGGATATCTTTAAAATATGTGAGATCCTTGGACTTGAAACAGTTATTCGAAGATTGAATTTATTAAAGATCTTTTTGGTATAATTATATCAAATTTAACCCCACAGGGTTGATTAAATTATACATTATCAATTTATAATTGTTCATTCAATTGTCCTTTGTCAATTGTCCTTTGTCAATTGTCCTTTGTCAACTGTCCTTTGTCAACTGTCCTTTGTCAATTGTCCTTTGTCAATTGTCCTTTGTCAATTGT
>DAOVOB010000227.1 GCA_030629925.1 Fidelibacterota bacterium | reverse complement strand
CTTTCATAAATACTGTGGTTTTAAAAATAGTATCTTTAGTACCACCTGCTGCTTCTACAACTGCTATCACATTCATTAAGGCAGCTTTTGCTGCTTTATTAATATCATTTTCGATCAACTTACCTGTTTCCATATCAACAGGTAATTGTCCTGAAGTAAAAATTAATTCACAATTTGTAGTTCCTTGTGAATAGGCTCCGATCGGTGCAGGTGCTTTATCCGTTAAAATGATCTCTTTCATATAGTAACTCCATGTTTAAAATTATCTGTTAAAAATGAGCATTTTTTGCCGAATTTCAAAATTGTATTTTATGAAAGTCAAATAGTTAAATTATGTCATCTCGACCGGAGCCTGGCGTAGCGCAGTGCCGGCTGAAGCTTGCAAAGCGAAGGCTGGGAGAGATCCCAAAAGCTAAACATAATTTAAGGAGTTTGAGATTTCTCCCAACCTACACTAAAGTTTCGGCTGGCAAGGCACTTGGCCTGACGGGCGTAGCTCCGAATAATCGGGGCGAAGACTGTTCGAAATGACAAAAATATCTCTTAATTAATATCAAATATTTAATTACTACTCTTCGAATTTTCAACTCTTTTTAATGTTGTTTAAGCTAGGTATTACGCATAAATTAAGAGGAAATACTAAATATTGAGGTACAATATGAAAAATGATTATGTATGTCCGTTTTGTAAAGGTCATTTAAAAGTAAAGAATAGTGTTATTTTTTCTGCCCGGAAACCCAATGGAGAAAGAGGAATTCTTCTTCTGAGTCCTGAACTTGGTAATTATTCGGTCAGAAAACATCGCACTTTCAAGCTTGAAGACGGTGACAAGACGGACCTCTATTGTCCAATCTGCCATGCAAATCTTATGGCACAGAACTACAATAATAATCTCGCCCGTATCATCAGCATTGATGAATATGGTGATGAAAACATCATCCTGATCTCTGAGATCGTTGGAGAACGATGTACTTATGTTATCCATGGAAAACAAGTTGATCGCTTTGGTGATGATGAACTCAATTATTTCGGGGCGGGAACCGAATTTTAATGACAATAGTCATTAAAATTCAAGGCAAAAGTACAAAGTATAAAGGCAAAAGTTTTAAGTAATAAGTAAAAAGTGGGGCGACGAAATGAATGATCTTTCAAAGAGGTTATTTAGATTTTCTGTTAGGGTATTAAAATTGACCAAACAATTTCCTAATATCCCCGAATTCAATATAATCAGATATCAATTAGCAAAAAGTGCTTCATCGTCCGGTGCAAATTACGAAGAAGCACAAGCAGCCACATCAAGAGCTGATTTTCATAATAAAGTTAAAATATCACTAAGGGAAACCTGTGAAGCAAATTTTTGGTTGCGACAATTAAGTGAGATTATTGATAATGAGTTGGATTTAAAAGAGATTGTATCTTTAATAAAAGAATCGGATGAACTAAAAAATATCCTCGGTACTATTGCATTGAAGACCAAAAAGTAATACCACTACCTACTTTTGCCTTTGTCCTTTATACTTTGTACTTCTCTTTTGCCTTTATACTTTTGCCTTGCAATTTGATTACTTTTTAGTAATCAAATTGAGCAGTCCACCTGCATCCAGCATCTCTTGGGCAAAGTCAGGAAGAGCTGCAAAGGTATAAATTTTTCCATTGCTCAGGTCTTTTATTTCACCTTTTTCAATGCTTATTTCTATCTCGGATCCACTTAGGATGTGTTCACTAACTCCTTGACATTCAATAGCTAAGAAACCGTTATTAATGCAGTTGCGATAGAATATTCTTGCAAAAGAATCTGCGATAACCGCTTTAACACCGGCACCTCGTAAAGCCCAAACGGCATGCTCACGAGATGAGCCGCAGCCAAAATTCTCACCCGCTATAATGACGTCTCCGGCTTCAACTTTATTAACGAATTCCGTATCAAGATCTTCCATTGCATATTTTGCCAATTCGGCTTCTTTATCCATATTAAGATAACGTGCCGGGATGAT
This sequence comes from Fidelibacterota bacterium, assembly GCA_030629925.1. Classification (GTDB taxonomy): domain Bacteria; phylum Fidelibacterota; class Fidelibacteria; order Fidelibacterales; family Fidelibacteraceae; genus M50B103. Next base: position 951 of record DAOVOB010000227.1, on the reverse strand, counting down.
CTCGTCAGTATTGATATGCTTGCGATTATATACGTGTGCTTTCATTCTATTATTCTCCTACTGCTTTACGCGGATCTGAGATATAACCATTAACGGCAGAAGCCGCTACGGTAGCCGGACTTGCAAGATAAACTTCAGAGTCAGGACTTCCCATTCGACCAACAAAATTACGGTTCGTAGTGGATATGCACTTTTCGCCACCGGCAATAATGCCCATATGGCCGCCTAGACAAGCACCACAGGTCGGTGAAGAAACCGTTGCACCGGCTTCCATAAAGATATCCAAAAGACCCTCTTTGTTAGCCTGTTTCCAAATATCCGTAGTTGCAGGTATGACGATACAACGCGTACCTTTAGCAACTTTTTGACCTTTTAAATACTCAGCAGCAACGCGGAGATCCTCGATCCTACCATTTGTACAGGAACCGATATATGCTTGATCAATAATGATTTTTTCTTTTATATCAGAAACAGCTTTTCCATTATCGGGTAAATGAGGAAAAGCAACCATAGGTTCAAGGTCGCTGACATCAATATTGATAACTTGCTCATATACTGCATCATCGTCACTTTGAAGAATATCAAAATCATCTTCGCAACGATCTTTTAAATACGCCAGGGTTTTATCATCTGCTGCAATGATACCGGATTTAGCACCTGCTTCGATGGCCATATTTGTAATGGTCATGCGTGCTTCAATGGATAAGGCATCGATCACTTCACCTTTAAATTCCATGGCCTTATAGCGGGCACCGTCAACGCCGATGCGACGAATGATCTCAAGTATGATATCTTTAGCATAAACACCGTCTTTGAGTTTCCCACTAATATTAAATAGGATGGTCGGAGGCACTTTGAACCACAATTCACCTGTGGCTAGTGATGCTGCAAGGTCAGTACTGCCAATACCTGTTGAAAACGCTCCTAAAGCACCATGAGTACAAGTATGTG
>DAOVOB010000222.1 GCA_030629925.1 Fidelibacterota bacterium | reverse complement strand
GATAGAATCTCCTTGTAAAACATGATCGGGAAAATTAACCGATCTTAACTCCAGCAATTCTGCCTCCGGAGCACTACCTACTCCAACTGTATGTAATACAAGTTTATCTGGCAGCCGAATAGACTTCAAATCTTCTCCAATATAGGATCGACCATCGGAAATAAGTATCAATTCGCTGAATCGAGCTTGTTGTTCGGCAAATCTCAGTAATATCCCATTATCGGATATCGCTTCATTTAGAGATAGTGCTTTCAATTGAGTTTCTGTAACGATCTTGGGATCTTGCATATCGGTAATATGAGAAATAGATGTTTGACGATCGATGGCACGATAGGATGCTTTACGCAGAATATCTGATACTTTATAATCTTCGCTTTCTTGCGAGTTCATGCTTTGAGACAAATCCCATAAAAATGCGATCTCGGGCTCAACTTGACGATCGCGAATATGAGTAATTTTAATATCGAGAAATATAATAATGAATATCACGATCGCAGCAGTGCGCAGAATAGCAAGAATAATTCTTATTACAGAAGGATAGTAGGGATCTTTTAGGCTTCGGATAAGCCAATAGATAGTATAGAAAGCAAGTAGAGCGACAAGCACCCATACGATCTTTGAAGCTGTCAGATCAATATTGAACATCAGTCAGATCAGCTCATTCCCCGCTCGCCATGCAAACGGGATATTCGAATGATCTGTTCATATAGTTCTTTTATTTCATTGTCCCGAATGGTCTGTTTTGGTAAATCTTGAAGTTTATTGAAAACTTCCTCTTCACGATTGGCATCAAAAACATCACGACCATCGAATTTCTTTAATTTCCCTAATTCGAAAGCCAGCCCCATGCGTTCATCTAATAATTTGACTAATTGTTCATCGATCTTATCAATTTTCTTTCTAAATCTGTCCATTAATACTCGCTTAAAGGTTCGGATAATTGGTAATCTCCAAAACCGGTGTTGTCAATAAAGATAAAACTCCGGTTAACGGAATAATAGTACCATATTATATAAGGTTTTGTGTTTATCTCCATGTGATGTTCTTCTACTGCATCCGGATCACCATAGATAACATAGATCATTCCTCGATCTGAACGCCAGCCTTCCCGGTGTCCCGAAAAACGCTGATTTGCCACATGGACCCGATAGTAATATTCGTTCATCAATTCATTGTTCTCAGTATGAGGTGTCGGATCTATATTTTTCCATGTTTCGGTGAAAAAATCTTTCTGTTCTTTCCCTTCGGCATTCATCATTTTTTTATAAGTCCGCGAGGGAAAATATCCCGTATGAGAGAGATAGCGCATTTGCTCTATGGCTTCTTCAAGATTTGGAATAAGTGAACTTGTCCCACTCCATTGGACTCTAAGCGGAATACTGCGTTTATATTCTATGCTGTCGATCACTGTCATCAAAGTTAGAAAATATTGATTATAGTTCAAGTCCGCGGTGCGAACCGGAAAGATATATTCGTGTCTTTCTTTTACCAGATCTATCTCGAATTTTCCTTGTTTAAATGTCTTATCACGGGATTGAAGGATATAAGAGAAAGGATACTTTCCTTCAATACCAGAGGCTGAGAAGCCCACATAAATAGCCTCAGGCATATCATCCGACCCTTTCACGGCAGAAGAATCTTTCATAAAATACAAATCACCCATCATCCAGGGGCCATTGCTCAGCTTGCTCATATCGATTTCTTTTACTTGTTTACGGCGGTTCTGTGTCTTTAGATCCGTAATAAGTACTTCAAGTCTATATTTACCCGGTTCAAGAACATAATTTTTCTGCATTTCTATTATTTTTTTTCGAGAATTTGTCAATTTAAACTCATCGACTGTCAGTTTTTCTATCCAACTTTCACTTACCCGCTTCTCTTTGCCCTCAAATATCATGATAGATATATCAAAACGTCCTTTGAACTGTGAATTTTGTTTCACAAAATGAATCTCGTCATAGGGCACGCTCAGCATGATACTCAACTCCCCTTTTCCTAACTCCGTAGAAGGCTTAACGACATAGTCGATCTTATATTCCGGGCCGATCTTCCATTTTTTATCCATTCGTTGAGCCATAAGCCCACTCGATAAGACAAGTAGAATGATTGAGATGATTATATATGTTTTCTTGATTCTCTGCATCGTATAAAAACTATGTGTTATTCAAATAAAATACAATGGAAAAAGTTCCCTTTAAGAAGTTATGAGTTATGAGTTATAAGTTAAAGAAAATATTTTTTCCCTATTCTTTATTTTCTTCTCCTGATTCTTGGGCATTGTCTCTTGGATCTTCAACTTTATAGAAGACCTTCCGGCTGGTGTCCGCCAGCTGACGGATCTGCCGGATGGTCGAGGATTACTTATGTTTTTTTCGACTAGCTAGCATTCCACTTTCAGTGGATCAAGCTGGCAGGTCTTTTCAACTCTCAACCATCAACCTTCGACTTTTCCTATTCTCCCTACTCCTTACTCTTCTTCGGTTGCAACAATCTTACCATATACATTCCCCATACAGTGAATACGGCGAGTAGAACTGTTACAATAGCTGTAATTACAATATGAAATAGTGTTAATACAGCAGGATCAACTATCAGATACTGTATCAGATCAAGGATCAAGATAGCAGCTGCCATAACGGGAATATAGATCATATTAAATCGTAATACCCAAAGATACAAAGCAAGCATCAATAACCCGCTTACGCTGCCACCCAGCAACCACCATCCAATTGAGAGTTTACCCACATAAGCAAATCCGGCAAGAAAAAGCAATACGAGTGAGATCACTTTCTTTTTCTGCCATCCGGCACTTAAACGATCAACTACAATGAAAGGGATCATTAAGCGAACAAAAGTAATAAAATATTCTTCGACGGCCCCTAAAAATGATGATAATATTGGATGAACCGATTCCAGATCAATAAGCGATATCACAACTGCTGTTTCTTTGAAAATATTACCCTGCGCAAAGGCAACCACACCTGCAAATAGCAAGCCTAAACTTACACCTTTCACTCCGATCACATGTTCATT
>DAOVOB010000104.1 GCA_030629925.1 Fidelibacterota bacterium | reverse complement strand
GATCTATACGAAAATTAAATATAGTTTCTAATGCTTTGATATCAAGTTTCAAGCTTGAAATTTTTACTCGTGATAAATTCTTAAGTACATCGCGATATTTCTCGAAAATTTGACTTTCTTAAATTTTTCTGCAAAAACAATCTGGACATACAATTGTGAATAGGTATTCGCCATGTATCCTCCTAATTGTATCGCGCCTACGTAGCTTGGTTTGTGCGTTATGCCAAATTACTACAAAGCTACCGTCCTTATGGGACTACATTCATTTATATCCCCTCCTTCCTTTATCTTTGGGCGACTCTCCCGATGTATATCGGGACCCCTACATAAGCATCAATATTATACCAATCCCCAAATCAACAACCATCTACATTTACCGCTCACAACTCCATTCATAATCCATCATCCATAATTCATAATTATCAAATATTCCTCACATAAAAATCTCCTTTCCCACGTTCCACATAGCCTTTTATCTCCAAATCCAACAGCCCTTTTATAATAGTTAGGTATTCTTTTAGAATATATTTAAAAATAACAGTTGTTTTGTCCCTAATTTTTGCTATTTTTGGGACATAATAAGATTATGTCAGCACTAAAAGAAATAGAAATAATTTTAAAAAAGAAGAAACCGGGGAGTATTCTTTTTATCTCAGACTTTTTTGAGATAGCAGATTACGATACCGTTAGAAAATCTCTACAAAGGTTATCGGATAAGGAGATATTGATCCGGCTTTCAAAGGGTATTTATTATTATCCGAAATTTGATAAAATACTTGGTTTAATTTATCCCTCAGCAGAACAAATTGGTGAAGCTATAGCAAATAGAGATAAAGCCAGAATAATACCCACAGGAAAATATGCGTTATATCGTCTTGGCTTAACAAACCAGGTACCTATGAATATGGTTTATCTAACTGATGGCTCAGCGCGCAAGATCAACATTGGTAAACAAACGATCACTTTCAAAAAAACAAGCCCCAAAAACCTGAGTGCGGATCATTACCTAAGTCAACTAATAATTCAAGGACTAAGAACCTTAGGAAAAGAAAATGTAACATTTGAGCACATTTCAAGAATTGAAAAGATCATCACAGGAAGTAATGAATCAATAAATTTGCGCAATGATCTTTTACATGCTCCTGTTTGGATTCAAAAAATTATTTTAGACCTATTGGAAAAAACGAAAAATGACAAATTGGCTTAATCTATCAAAACAAAGACAGATCGATCTATTTAATCAATTAAGTGCATCAACCGGAATTCAGGCACAGGCTGTGGAAAAGGACGCCTGGGTAACTTTAATACTAAGAATGATCTTTACTTCTGATATTGGACAACATCTTATTTTTAAAGGCGGTACTTCCTTAAGTAAAGCATACAAACTGATTGAACGTTTCTCTGAAGATATTGATATTGCAATTGATAGAAAACATCTTGGTTTTGATGGAAAATTAAGCAAAGGACAAATAAGAAAGCTAAGAAGAAAGTCGCATGAATTTGTTTCAACTCGCCTGCTTGATATTCTAAATGAGCAACTTTTGAATTATGGCATTAATCATCAACTATATGAACTATTGGTAGAAAACACCCACATAACAGATCAGGATCCTGAAACCATTCAAGTTAATTATCAATCGGTATTTGATAAAGAAAGTTACTTGCCGAAAAGAGTACTAATAGAAGTTGGAGCAAGATCCTTATTGGATCCTTACAATAAAATGAAAATCAATTCTATAATTGATGAGTATTATCCAATATCAGATTTCGTTGAAAATGAACTTTTTATCAATACAGTAATACCTGAAAAAACATTTTTAGAAAAAATGATCTTACTTCATGAAGAATTTCATAAACCTGATGAAAAGATCAGATATAATAGAATGTCGAGACACTTATATGATATTGCTCAAATAATTAAAACCGATTATGGACAGTCGGCCATGAATAATGCTAAATTATTTACTACGATAATCAATCATCGAAAAATATTCACGCCTATAAAAACCGTCGATTATGATAATTTAGCAATTAATCAACTAAAGATACTGCCTCCGGGTCGTTTTATGGATTTGTATGCGAATGACTACAAAGAAATGCAAGAAATAATGATCTATGGAAACAGTTTAAACTTTAAACAATTAATTGAATTATTAAAATCCGAATTGTATGCTCATAACCTATAACTTATAGCTGTGATTATCAAATATTGCGTGAATAATAATCCTCTTTCCCCCAATTAACATATCCCATTATCTTCAAATCTAAAAGCGCTTCCGCTCCTACGGAGCTTGGTTTGTGCGTTATGCCAAATTACTACAAAGCTGCCGTCCCTATGGGACTACATTCATTTATATCCCCTCCTTTGTCAAGACTTCGTAGGGATCCGATAGAGATGACAGACTCCTTCTCACCATTTCACCTTCTCATTTCTTCTTTTCCCCTCTCATCCTTCCCAGTGCCCAGCGCAACTTGCCTCTTGTCTCTTGGTTATTGTCTCTTAAATATTACGAGTATAAAAATCCCCTTTACCACGTTCCACATAGCCTTTTATCTCCAGATCCAACAGCACTTTCATGATCTGTGCTCTGCCTAGTTTGCATTTTCCGAAAATCATATCGATATGCACACCATCTTTGTTCAGGCATTCCAGGACGGCTTCTTCCTCGTTACCCAGTTTTGTTTTTTTGGCAGCTTCAATAAAAATATCTTTTTGCCCATTCAGTCGCTCTTTCAGGAAAGGATATTCATTGATGACATCATCGGAATTTTCGACGATTTTGGCACCAAGTCGAATAAGCCTGTGGCAGCCGGTATGGCGACCTTTGAGGGCATTACCGGGGACGGCAAAAACATCCCGATTCTGTTCATTGGCGTTCAGAGCGGTGACCAGCGAGCCGCTTTTTGTTCCGGCTTGTACCACGACCACTCCCCTGCTGAGTCCGCTGATAATGCGATTGCGCCGGATAAAATTTGAAGGCAATTTTGCTTGTCCGATCAGTGTTTCACTACAGACTACGCCCTTTTCTTTGATCTCGTCGAAAAGGTGTTTATTCTCCGCGGGATAGATGGTATCCAATGAGGTTCCCATCACCGCAATACTACGTGCACCCGCATCCAGTGCGGCGCGATGTGCAATGGAATCGATACCCTTTGCCATACCGCTGATAATGCATATGCCCTTTTGGGCAATACCACCTGCGATCTTATAGCACATTTGCTTGCCGTAATCATCGGGATATCGCATGCCGACCACACCAAAGGCAACATCGTCTTCATGCTTGAACTCGCCCATCATCATCAGTACCGGTGGTGGATCGTATATTTGCCGCAAAATATCGGGATAAGTTTCATCTCCCAAAGTTATGATCTTAGCTTTTCTCTTTTCAACCCAATTCAATTGAACATCCAAAGCTTCCCGATAGTCCTTATTCACGATCGCGGATGCCTGCTCGTCGGTGATACCCTGAATTTGTAAGAGTATTTGTTTGTCTTGCTGAAGTGCCTGTTCGGCTGAACCGAACTTCTGGATCATGGTTTTGTACAAGCGAGGCCCAATACCTTCCACGCACATAATTGAAATTGATGCTATATCCATTTTTCCACCTAATACTACCTTTCAGACCTCTCACAAAGACACAATACACCACACAAAGTCACTAAGAACACAAAGCCACAAAGAATTATGATGCTTTTCACTTAATCATGAGTGATATATTGCTCTTTAAATTGAAATATTTTTTTGTCAATTTTTAAACTATTACCTTCCATAAAGCAATATCATTCCACTAAAACACAAAAGACCCAAAAGCCCTAATCTTATAAGGCTTTTTATTACTGTATGAATGTCATGTGAAAGTTCTATATTTGCCCGTTAATTATTCTTTTAATTCCATCTTTCATAAGAGCTTCACCGAAATTGATCAACAAACCCAATTTGTATCCACTTAGTTTCAAATAGGTTAATACCTGCTTTTTATCTGTATTTGTTAATTGCATTTTTGATTTTAATTCAATTATTACCTTATCATTTATTATTAAGTCAGCAATGAATGCTCTATCAATTTGTATATCTTCGATCTCCATTGGCATCGGTACTTGACGTTTTACATCTAATCCTCTTTTTGTAAGGTATTTCTCCAATATGCATTCATAAACAGACTCAAATAATCCCGAACCAATTTTAATATGAATTTTGTAAGCACAATCAACAATTATTTTAGAGATATCATTCTCATTCATTTTCGTCCATCCTTGTTTATTACGTATTAATTTAATATTTGGACATTTTTATTGCCATACATAATATTCAAACTTGACAAAGTGTGATTCTAGACACAAAATAAAGCCACAAGTAAACTTTGTGGCTTTGTGTTCTTAGTGTCTTTGTGTGAGAAATTCTTAGTGACTTTGTATCACTTGGCGCCTTTGTGAGAGGTGTTTTTCTGTCTTTACATGAGATTATTCTACATACTCAGCTAAGGTATAGATCAACTCATCCGTTTTATACCGTGTTACAGATGATATATGTAAGACTTTTTCATCCAACTCAAAATCATCTTTATAATTTCCAATATCCACGCTGTCCATTTTGGTGATACAGACTAAGCGGGGTTTATGAGCTAATTCTTTATTAAATGAGACCAATTCAGATAAAAGCGTCTCAAATGCAACTTTGATATCCTCTTCGTTGACGTCGATCATGAAAAGAAGTACCTGAGTTCGTTCGATATGACGCAGGAACTGATCTCCCAATCCTTTTCCAAGATGTGCACCCTCGATCAATCCGGGGATATCTGCCATCACAAAGGATTTATAATCGCCATAACGTATGATTCCGAGATTAGGTATCAATGTAGTAAAAGGATAATCCGCGATCTTGGGTTTTGCTGCTGAAATAGCCGATAACAGGGTACTTTTACCGGCATTCGGAAAGCCGACCAGTCCGACATCTGCTAGGATCTTGAGCTCAAGTTCTACATTCAAATATTCGCCTGGTAAACCGGGCTTTGAGAAACGAGGTGCTTTTTGGACAGAATTTGCAAAATGCTGATTTCCCCAACCTCCGTTACCCCCTTTGGTAGCAACAAAAACTTGACCGTCCTCTATCATATCGGCTACGATCTCATCATCTTTATCTAAATTCTTGATCAATGTTCCAACCGGTACGGTAAGTGTAATATCTTTGCCTTTTTTTCCGGAACGATTATTCCCCTCGCCGGGACGCCCATTTTCGGCTTTGTATTTTCTATTATACCGCATATCCTGAAGTGTATGCAATTGAGAGGACGCAATGATGATCACTGATCCGCCGTTACCGCCGTCGCCCCCATCGGGTCCACCCTTGGGCAT
>DAOVOB010000090.1 GCA_030629925.1 Fidelibacterota bacterium | reverse complement strand
TATAAATTCAGTAATGAATTTCCCAAATATTAGATTATAACGTACAATAGTGTGACTTACATCAATAGAATAAAGCTATATAGAACTTTGTGCCTTTGTTTTTTTAGTGCCTTGGTGTGAGGTTCTTCTATTTCTTCCCTGCTAATTCCTCCAATGGCTTGGATTCTTTCAGGAAGAATGATGATATCAATGCTATCGCTCCAATGATCACGAATAATTTCATGAAGAAGGGAAGATATACATTTGAGCGCATACTCATTGCAGCAACGAATACAAGACCGCTGATCTGTCCCGCCAGAAGCAATAATCCCTGACTTGTAGATTCGGGAGCAGGGTAGGAGACCTCCGCGCCATATTGGAATCCGATAGGCCCGGCACTCATGACAAAGAATCCCAGGAAGAAAGATGATATAAGTGCAACCGTGTAAGCAGCTTCAGGCGTTGCTGTGATCAGTCCTGCAAAAGCCATTCCGGCCAATGATGGGACCGTGCCGATCAGACAGATATTAATGAACATTTTTCTTTTTTGGAATTTATCCGAGAGGATAGGTAAGATGATCGCACCGATCACACCGCCAATAAGCATAATACCACCGATCATGCCATCGGAATCCTTAACATTCAGGTATTCTGCAATAGAGTCTGTCATGGATGATACGGCATTAAAAATTCCCAGTCCGATAAAGAAAATACCTATAGTAATGAGCATATCCTTTTGACGGAAGATGAATTTCAGTCCATCTGTAAATTTATGGCGTATATAAGCTTCTTCGCCCGGAGGGGTTGGAGGTTCCTCACGAATAAGGAGAATAGCTGCCAGACAGGCTGCAAATGTGATAATACCGTATATCATCAGCATCTTCTGCATTCCATCACCATAATTTGCCATTGAAGGGTTCGTTGCGACCATAAGCGGTGTTACCATCATGACGATGATAATACCCAAATATTGCGCCAGAGTCCCCAATCCTGCGGCAGTTCCGCGTTCTTTAAGCGGGAACCAACGCGCTGTGACTGCAGTGAGAGCATTTAATATAAAAGGTTGTGAGATCGCCAAGCTCAGCTGAAAAATGATCTGTGCCGTAAATGAATCTGCAAAGATACCTTTTAACAATGCGGATATCCCGCATATGGCAGCACCGATGCCAATGCCTTTTTTGATTCCCCAGGTGTCGATCACATAAGAAGCCGGGATACTGACGATAAGATATATCAGCATATAAGACATCGCCAGGAAATCAATATTAAAGATAGAATTAGGATTGAATTGACCCGCATAAAATGTTTCGGCGGCTCTTGCAACCGGCGCATGGGTCAGCCATTGGATATTTACCATCATAGATGCCAACATAAATGCACCCAGTACTACCCAACGATAACCATAGATCTTAAAACTTTTTTCATTCATGTGTATAACTCCTGTGTGTAATTAGGTGTAAAGGTGTAGAGGTATCTAGGTCATTAGGATATTGTTTTATCTTAACCTTAACTTTAACCTTAGTACTTAATTGTCAATTAGACATTATTAATTTAATTGTCCTTTGTCAATTGTCCTTTGTCAATTGTTTCGGAAGTCCGATCCAAGTTAGTTTCTTATAAAATTCGCCTCGTGATACCAGTCGCAGTATGATAATTAATGCAAGGAGACGAACTCCCAATATCCACCAAATATTTGCACCGACGACCACATAAAAGATCGTATCTTCTACCAAGGCGTGGACAATGCACATGGAAATGGTCAACAGACAAACATCCTTGTGCTTCAATTGATGATTTTTATTCATCTGGAATAATATCCCCGCACCATAAGCGATCCCAATGAAGAAACCCACCAGCCAGGGACCGATGGCATTGGCTGACATCCCAAAAAACCGTGTTACAAAGTTCAGTTTTTCCTTAATTTTCTGACTATGCTTCCAGAATATGAGGAATTCATAAACAAGCATAACAACAAACATCAAGGCGATAATTTCCAGAGAAGTTGTGCCGATCTTCATCAGAAAATTGATCCAGGTAAAGTCAGGAGCTGCCGCATAAGGGTTCATCACAACACCTCGAACGACCTCGGGCATAATAAGGTTCAATAGCATTCCTACAAGAAGGCTGAAAACAATTCGTGAGAGAGCTATACCAATTCGTCCCATCTTTAATTTCATTAGGACAGTTGTTTCAAGAATGAGGTTATGTGCAAAACCTGTAATGATGGCAATGATCGTGATCTGTCTGAAAGTCAATTCGATCACCGATGCGGCAGCGATAGCCGCAAAGAGACTATTGACCCATGCAGCAAGTAATACAAGTGCCGCTTCGCCGGGAAGTCCCAGGAGTTTCATGACAGGTTCAAATACCGGAGCGATCAGGTCAAGAAAACCTATTTGGTCAAGAAAAGCTGTTAATAAAGAAACGGGAATATAGATCTTTATCAGCATCCATGAAACTTTTAATGCCTGTTTACCGGCTTTCACGAAGACATCGCGGATATTCTTAGGTACAAATTGCTTAGAAAAATTCTTTGTTTTTTCTTCCCTTCTGCGCATTCGTAAATTTGGGGAGAAATGAGGAGAAATGCAAACCATAATATAGAGAAGCCGGAAGACAGAAGCCAGAATAGAAGTTAGGGAGAAGTGAAAGGGACAGGCACTTGTTATGCGAAGCTCAAAAAGCGTAGGATGCCGCCTGTCCCATTTCGTATTATCAATAATAAATTATAAAAATACCAATTATAAACTCTTAAGAAAAAGTATGTCATCCCGGAAAACTTGCTATTGGCAAGTTTTCCGGGATCTAAATAATTGCATTGCTCTCCAATATAATGGAGTGACTAATAAATGAGATCCCAGATAAAATAGCCGCAGGCTATCTTTCTGGGATGACGTATTATGTTTTTTTGATGGTATTAAAAAGGAACGATTTCAACCGTCCAATACAATCTCATTAAAATTATCGACCGTCGATCATCAAGTATTGACTCCTTTTTTTAACTATTTTGTGCCCTAAATCACTGTTTTGCTTAAAAATTTGCATTTTAGGGTATTTTATACATATATTTGCAAAAATTTCTGGAAGGAAGCACATGGCCCGCAATTGCATTATAGTTGAATCTCCATCGAAAGCAAAAACGATCAAGAAGTACCTTGGCGACGATTACCATATTCTGGCAACCGTAGGTCATATTCGTGATCTTCCCAAAAAAGAATTGGGTATTGACACAAAAAATAATTTCGAGCCTAAGTACACTGCGCTTCCAGGTAAGAAAGATGTGATCATGAGCTTGAAGAAAGCGGTCAAAGAAGCTGAGAATGTATATATCGCGACTGACCCTGATCGTGAAGGGGAGGCTATTGCATGGCATCTGACACAATTATTGAAGCTTGATGAAACTAAGATAAACAGGATCGCTTTCCATGAGATCACTAAGACTGCAGTGCAGGAAGCGGTCAATAATCCCGAAAAAATAAATATTGAACTCGTAAACGCGCAACAGGCAAGAAGGGTTTTGGATCGTCTGGTCGGTTTCGAACTTTCACCTTTATTATGGAAAAAGATTAAACCTTCCTTATCTGCCGGCCGTGTACAATCTGTTGCTGTCCGCCTTATCGTTGAACGTGAAGAGGAGATCGAAGCCTTTGAATCGCAATCCGCTTTTAAGGTGACGGCGATTTTTACTCTCCCTGATGGCTCCGAGTTAAATGCCGAACTCTCCAAACGTTATAAAACGGAAGAAGAAGTAGAGAAATTTTTACAGAGTTGTATTGGTGCGAATTTTCATATTGCAGGGATTAAAAAGAAAAATGCCAAGAAAAATGCACCGGCTCCCTTTACAACATCCACTTTGCAGCAAGAAGCGGGACGTAAGCTTCGCTTTTCAGTCTCACAGACTATGATGTTGGCACAAAGACTTTATGAAGCAGGTAACATTACTTATATGCGTACCGATTCATTGAATCTCTCTGGCATGGCATTGGGAATGATCAAAGATCAGATCGTTGAGATGTTCGGTGAATCATATTCTCATCTTCGCAAATTCAAAACCAAAGCCAAGGGCGCACAAGAAGCACATGAAGCGATCCGTCCTACAGACATGAAGGTTCTGGAAGCAGGGGACAACAAGAACCTTAAAAGTCTTTATAAATTAATTTGGCAACGCAGCATGGCATCACAGATGTCTGCCGCCGATATTGAACGAACCACAGTTCAGGTTATAAACGATAAAAACAGTGAAAAGCTTGAAGCCAAAGGCGAGGTCGTAACTTTCCCGGGTTTCTTGGCTGTCTATAAAACCGGTGATGATGAATCTAAACTTCTACCCCCGATGAAAGAGGGAGAGGTGCTGCTCTTAAATGAGATGGACGCGACTGAAAAATTCACCCAGCCACCGGCCCGCTATTCCGAACCCATGTTGGTTAAAAAAATGGAAGAGTTGGGTATTGGACGACCTTCTACTTATGCACCTACTATTTCAACGGTTCAAAAACGCGACTATGTAGTTAAAGAGAACAGAGAGGGAAAAGATCGTGATTACCGTCAGTTTACTCTGGTAAACGGTGAGATAAGTCGCAAGGTCAAAAAAGAAAAAGCAAATGCCGTTAAATCTAAGCTTTTCCCGACAGATATCGGGCGGGTAGTAAATAAATTTCTGGTCACTTACTTTGATGATGTTATCAATTATAATTTTACTGCACATATCGAACAGGATTTTGATGAGATTGCCGCTGGAAAGATCGAATGGCATGCCATGATCAAAGAATTTTATACTCCTTTCCATGCTAAGATCGAAGAGACAAAAGAAAAGAGCGAGGTCTTTAAAGGCGAACGTTTGCTGGGTGTTGATCCGGATACCGGACTTAATGTTTATGTTAAGATCGGACGTTTTGGTCCCATGATTCAAATGGGTGAAACCAAAAGCGAAGAAAAACCACGTTTTGCCAGTTTGCAAGATGACCAACGCCTTGATACCATTGATCTGAAAGCTGCGCTTAGCTTATTGTCTTTCCCCAAAACGGTCGGTAATTATGAAGATGAACCTATGGTCGTCGCATTTGGTCGCTTTGGTCCCTATGTAAAACATAAAAGTAAGTTTTATGCATTGGCAAAGACAGAGACACCCGCAGAGATCGGACCGGAAAGAGCCATTGAATTGATCGAAGAAGGTCGTGAAACAGCGCGCAAACGACTTATTCACAATTTTGAAAAAGAAAAAATTCAGGTATTGAACGGTCGCTATGGACCCTATATTAAATACGATGGTAAGAATTTCAAGATGCCTAAAGGCACTGAAGCCGAAAAACTTGATGCCGCAGCTTGTTTGGAGATCATCAAAAATACAAAACCATCAGTAAGTAAACGAAAAACAAAAAAGAAGTAAGTAGTAAGAGCTCCTTCTACGCTACCCCGAAGCTTCGGGGCGAAGGACAGGCAAATTTCAATAAGCAAGTATCCTGATGACCTTTAAACCTTCTGACCTAGATACCTTAAACTATTCTTGAAATGCCCAAAAATATATTTTAATATTAAATGTAATACAAACGAAAGAGAAGAACCTTACACCCTACACCCTACACCCTACACCCTACACCTTACACCTTACACCTTACACCTTATACCTTATACCCTACACCTTATACCTTATACCCTACACCTTATACCTTA